>DAIMGD010000040.1:0-13640 GCA_036724165.1 Rhodanobacter sp. | reverse complement strand
ACCAAAGTAGAACGCCGGGCGGCGAGCAGCTGCCATGCCGGGTGCTGATGCCTAGCGTGGCTGTAGGCCTGTGTGCGCGGGCGGATATCGTCGTTCATTACGAAACACGGCGCACCTTAGGTTACACCGAGCATATGGGTGCCAGAATGAAACACGCTCTTCTCACGTAGCATCTCGCAGTGCGTCTAATTATGCACGCTCATGTCGGCATGGCCATCTGAGATCTTGATCTCGCGCATTGGCCGCTCATCTACACCTCGCACTTCGCGCATGTCGCCCAGCGGCTGCCCAAATCCTTCGATCCGCCATTGATTCCTCAGTCAGACGGACACAGACGCAGAACAATTGTCCAGCAGACTGGTAGGCAATTGCGGCATCCTCTTCCTGATGAAGGACACCGAGCTGTTTAGTCGGTACAGCGACAATGAGAGCTTCAGGCGCTGATTGACCGAATTCGTTTTGGGGTTGACCTACGGAGCATATCCAGACGGGGCTGACGCTCGATCCGCGTCGCCACCATGGGGCCCAAGAGCCACAAGCGCGCTTTGGTTCCAACGTGTCACACAGTGCTTGGGTCTTTTGGCCGGCTGGGACTCGGCTGGGACAGTAAAAAGTGTCACAGAAAATGTCACACGCCCGAATGCGGACCAAAATTCGAAGCCGCGAAACGCGCTGGTCAGATGGCCGCCTCGAGCGCGACTTCGGTCTAAAAGACACAAAAAGCCCCACAGCGATGGCGTGGCTTTTGATTGTAACGTATTGATTTACAAGTATAAATGGTGGCTATGGGTGGACTCGAACCACCGACCTCGGCATTATGAGTGCCACGCTCTAACCAGCTGAGCTACATAGCCAAATTGTCTTTCTCTACAGCCATGACTCTAGCATTATGAGTGCTGTGCTCTAACCAGCTGAGCTACATAGCCATTGGGATGCCCGCCGGGATGGATCGGAACGATCGGGGGCGGGCGCGGAAGTGTAGTGGGCGGGGCACGTTGGTTCAAGTGTGTTGCTTGCTGCGGCTTCGCGGGCTGTGGTTGAATCGGGGTCAGGACTTCGCGGCAGCTTTGCGGCAAGCTTGCGGCGTACGGCTCCAGGAGGCGACATGATTGATGTAGATGGCTACCGTCCGAATGTCGGCATCGTGCTGCTGAATGCAGACGGCCAGCTATTCTGGGCGCGCCGGGTCAACCGCGACGGCTGGCAGTTTCCACAAGGCGGCATGCGTTCGGATGAAACGCCACTCGAAGCGATGTATCGCGAACTGGAGGAGGAAACCGGGCTTGCCCCAGAGCATGTGGAAGTCATCGCAGCCACGCATGGCTGGCTGCGCTATCGCCTGCCCAGCCGCTACGTGCGTCACCACCAGCACCCTACCTGCATAGGCCAGAAGCAGGTGTGGTTCCTGCTCAAGCTGGTTGGCGGCGAGGAGGCGTTGAAGCTGGACGCCTGCGACAAGCCGGAATTCGATATCTGGCGCTGGGTGGACTTCTGGTATCCCGCCGTGCATGTGGTCAATTTCAAGCGCCAGGTGTACGAACGGGCGCTGCGGCACTTTGCGCCGCTGGTGGAAGGCCTGTTCAGCGTTGAACTGGGTGCCTTGCCGCCACGCGAAGCGCCTGATGCGCCGCCCAGCGGCCCGCGCGGCCGCGCGGCCGCCTGAACGGGCGATACCGGATGCGCACGGATTGTTGACAATCATTCGCATTCGCGTTCTTATACACGCCATGTACGTCTGCCTGTGCAATGCCGTTACCGACCATGACATCCGCCGCGAAGCGGCCGATGGCGTGCATTCCTTTGCCGAATTGCAGGCACGCACCGGCTGTTCGGACTGCTGCGGCTGCTGTGAGCAGGAGGCTCGCGCCACGCTCGACAAGGCCGTCGAACACATGCTCGGTCAGCTGCCGATCCTCACGGCCTGAGAGCTGCCCGTCGCAATCGATCCAGCCTGATGGATGACGCGACCCATGGGGCCGCGCGATGATGCGCGGGCAAACCACAGACATTCGCATTTCGTCGGCATGCGTGTGGAGTTTGTATAGTGTCGACCCAGACCATCCCGGCAACCGGAGCGCACCATGAAAGGCGATGCGAAAGTCATCGAGTTCCTCAACAAGGTGCTCTACAACGAACTGACCGCGATCAACCAGTATTTCCTGCACTACCGCATGCTCAAGGACTGGGGCTACACCGAGTTGGCCGAGCACGAGTACAAGGAGTCGATTGAGGAGATGAAGCACGCCGATCACCTGATCGAGCGCATCCTGTTCCTCGATGGACTGCCGAACCTGCAGCATCTGGGCAAGTTGCGCATCGGCGAGAACGTACTGGAGTCGATGCAGGGTGATCTGGATCTGGAACTGGCCGCCGTGGTCGACCTGCGCGCCGCGATTGCGCACAGCGAAGGCATCGCCGACTACATCAGCCGCGATCTGTTCAAGGACATCCTGCACGACGAGGAAGAGCACATCGACTGGCTGGAAACCCAGTTCAGCCTGGTCAAGGACATCGGCGCGGAGCGCTACCTGCAAAGCAAGATGCAGAGCTGAACGAGCACTTCAGCACACGTTGATCCTCAGGCATCGCCATATGGAAGCGTGCGCTCCTTCCTTGACGCCTTGAGCGCGGCAGGGCTATACCTTCGCTTTTGCCGGAATGGCCCGCATGGCTTCACGACCACCGCCGCGTTTCGTCGTGCGCAGGCACGACCACGCAGACAGTCGGCGCCGGCAGCTGTGGTGGGCACTGGCCTGGCTTGGCAGCCTGCTGCTTACCGGGCTTGTTGTCGCCTTGCTGATCCGGCACGCCGCTCCCGCTGCCAGCGATCAGCGGCAGCAGCGGGTACTCCAGACACAAAACGATGAGCTCATGCAGCAGGTCGCGAACCTGCAGCGCGCGGCCCAGGTCAATGATGTCGCCACCCGCTCGCTGCGCGGCACGCTGGCGCAGCGGGAGGAGGAGATCAGTGGCTTGCGTGCCGATCTGGGCTTCTATGCGCGCCTGGTCGACGGCAATGCCCCGCACGAGGGCTTGAAGTTGCAGCAAGTCAAGCTGCAGCCGATCGTGGGCTCGCGCGGCTGGAACCTCACCTTCAGCCTGACCCAGAGCACCAAGCGCGACAATGAAATTACCGGCAACGTGACGGTCAGCGTGGAAGGCCTGCGTGGCAACAAGGTGGTGCAGCTGGATTGGCCCGCGCTCGGCAACGCCACCCAGCAGGACGGCATGCCGTTCCACTTCATGTATTTCCAGCAGTTGCACGGCACCATCGTGCTGCCGACAGATTTTCGCCCGACTCGGCTGCACATCCGCATCCAGTCCGCCGGCGAGGATGCACTGGTCCGCACCGTCGCCTGGGGCGACGCGCTCAGCGGCAACATCACGACAACGCAAGGGGATCATGATGCTCAACCGTAAACGCAACGAACGTAACCACAAAAGCCACGAAACCAGCCTTATCGCCCGTGGCACGGTGATTCGCGGCGACCTGCGTTTCAGTGGCAATCTGCATCTGGATGGCCGTATCGAAGGCACCGTGCTGGCCGAAGGTGAAGACGCCGTGCTGACGCTCAGCGAGCACGGCCAGGTGCAGGGCGAGATCCGCGTGCCGCATGCGTTGATCAATGGTCATGTGACCGGTGATGTGCACGTCAGCGCCCGGCTCGAACTGGCGCCGCAGGCGCGCATCGACGGCGACCTGCGGTACCACACGCTGGAAATGGCCGCCGGCGCCCAGGTCAACGGCCGGATCTCCCGCGTGGCTGAAGAGACACCCCGCGAACTGCCGGCACCGGACATCCTGGGTGAGGCCGTGCCGGCCTGAAGCGGTATGCTTGCGCTTGTCCGTCACGGCCCCATCTAGAAGACCATGGAAACGTTCGTCGCCATTCCCGATTACCGCAGCAGCGGCGCGCCCTTGCTGTTCACCGCGGCTGCCGCGCAGAAGGTGCATGAGCTGATTGCCGAAGAGGGCAATCCGGCGCTGAAACTGCGGGTCTACATCACCGGCGGCGGCTGCTCGGGTTTCCAGTACGGCTTCACCTTCGACGAGGCGCAGGCCGAGGACGATTTTTCGGTCGAGCGCGAAGGCGTGACCCTGCTGTGCGACCCGCTGTCGCTGCAATACCTCACCGGCGCGCAGATCGATTACGCCGAGAACCTCAGCGGCGCGCAGTTTGTCATCAGCAATCCGAACGCCAAGAGCACCTGCGGCTGCGGCTCCTCGTTTTCGACCTGAGCGGACCGTTTCCATGGACCGCTCCAGACTGCCGCGTCCGAATACCTTCGCCGGACTCAGCCTGATCCTCGATCGCGTCGCCGAACGGCGCGATGAGTCCGCCTGGATCAGCGAACAGGCAAGCTCCGCGGAGGCACGCTATCTGCTGCTGGACGCAGCGGGCGAAGCGTTCCTGCGGCGCGATCACGAAGCCCTGCGCTGGCTCGACATCAACGAGCGTGAGCAACTGCTTGGCGAGGTGCCGGCGTGCCTGCTCGGAATCGCCGATGCGCGCCCGCACTTCATGCTGCTGCTGGACGATGCCAGCCGCATCGACGCCCTGGAAGTCGCACTCGATGCGCGCCGCGTGGGCCTGCGCGCCGCAGGGCTGCAGCTGGCCGCGGATGAGGCCGGCCTGTTCGCTTACGCCAAGGGCCTGGCGCACTGGCAGCGCGAGACACGGCATTGCGCCCGCTGCGGTGCGCCCTTGCAGCTGGTCGCCTCGGGGCACCGCGCGCTATGCACCAATCCGGACTGCGCGCGGCTGCATTTCCCGCGCACCGATGCCGCCGTGATCATGCTGGTCGAGCATGAGGGTGCCTGCCTGCTTGGCCGCCAGTCCGGCTGGCCTGCCGGCCGCTACTCCACCCTGGCCGGCTTCGTCGAGCCGGGCGAATCGCTCGAAGACGCGGTGCGTCGCGAAGTGGCCGAGGAAGCCGGCGTCATCATCGACGAAGTGCACTATCACTCCTCGCAACCCTGGCCGATGCCCGCCTCGCTGATGGTCGGCTTCCTTGCCACGGCCGTGTCACGTCGGATCAGCATGCGCGACCATGAACTCGAGGACGCGCGCTGGTTCACCCCGCAGCAGATCGTCGACGGCCTCGCCGACGGCAGCTTCCTGCCATCCTCGGCCTTGTCGGTGTCCTACCAGTTGCTTGCGCACTGGCTGCTGCTTCGCGCCGGACTGAACCTGGACAGTCTGCTGGAACGGGGCCACGACATCGCCCGCGTCGACCCCGGTATGCCGCGATGAGCGCCGTCTTCGATCGCGTGGATGCTCTGTCCGGCTGATCTCGGGTAGTAGCTTTTCATTCTGAGTCAGCGCCCGGATCAAGCGCGCGCAGCTGCTGAAGCGGCACGAAGTGACTCCGTATCGCGTGACTTTCACAGCCGGTCATTCGCGCTGGCGCGGCGCTCCGGTCTGCGTGCGGCACGCATCCCTCGCATACAATGCGACTACTGTCCGCGAGTCCGCTTTCATGGCCATCCGTCTGCTTGTCGCCCTTATCGCCCTCGGGCTGCTGCATGTGTTGCCGCGGTTGGCGCGCTGGCGCGGTGACAGCCTGTTTCGGCGTTGGGTGGCGCAGCTGGCGGATACCAGTGGCGGCGGTCGGGTGCTGCTGGCGCTGTTGCTGCCGCTGGCTTTGTGCGCGCTGCTGTGCTGGTTGCCTGGTCGCGTCCCGCTCGGCGAGCTGCTCGGGCTGCTGTTCTCGCTGGTCGTGCTGCTGTACTGCTTTGGCCCGCGCGAGTTCGAGGCCGATCTGGAAGCGATCCTGGACGCACCCGATGCTGCCCGGCGCGAAGCGGCGGCGCAGGCACTGGCCGACGATGGCGCCACGATCGCCTGGGATGCGCCCGAACTGGGCGTGGCGATTGCTTACGCCGCGTTGCGCCGACGCTTCGCCGTGCTGTTGTGGTTCTTCCTGCTCGGCCCGGTCGGCGCATTGCTGTATCGATTGGCGCAGACGCTGGGCCGCGATGATTCGCTGCGACTCGATCCGGGCAGCCGACGGGCGGCCCGCTATCTGGCCAATGCGCTGGACTGGCTACCGGCGCAACTGCTGGTGTTCACGCTCGCCGTGGTCGGCCATTGGGAAGCCGTCATCGGCGCCTGGCGCCGCTGGCATAGCCAGGCGACGGCAACCAGCTGGTACAGCGCCGGTCCGGACTTTCTCGGCGCCGCGGCCCAGGCCGATATCCTGGTCGACATCGAAGCCGGCGACGGTTACGCCGAGGAACACAGCGACCCGCTGGCCGAGCTGGTGCGCTTGCGCAGCGCATTGTTGCGCGCCTTGCTGGCATGGCTGAGCGTGGTGGCGCTGATCGTGCTCGGTAGCTGGCTGAGTTGATGCTCGACCCTCTGGAACACGGCTGATGCGCTGACCGACTGCGGCCGCCTCAAGCCAGTTCGCCGCGCAGCTGGCGTATGCGCGCTTCCAGCGTCGCCACGTCCGCCTGATCCGGCAGCATCGGCAGATCAACCACCAGTTCCACCCGTGCCCGGAAACGTCGCGGCAGGCGCGCACGCCGCAGCATCGAATCGCGCCGGCTCCACACACTGCCCCACAGTCCACGCAAAGCCATCGGCACCACCGTGACCGGCCGTCGCGCCAGGATCTTTTCCACCCCGGGCCGGAACGGTGCGATCGCGCCGTCGAAAGTAAGCCCGCCCTCGGGAAAGATGCACACCACCTCGCCGGCCGCCAGCGCATCGTCGATCGCATCGTAGGCCTGCTGCAGCACCGCCGCGTCTTCCTTGTAACCGGCGATCGGGATCGCCTTGGCGGTGCGGAACACGAAGCGCAGCAGCGGGATATTGAAGATCTTGTAATACATCACGAAGCGCGCTGGCCGCCGCAGGTTCGCCATCAGCAGCAGCGGATCCATGAAACTGACGTGGTTGCAGACCAGCAGCACGGCACCCTCTTCGGGAATATGCTGCGCGCCGTCGACACGTACCCGGTACAGCGTATTCACCAGTGCCCAGGTGATGAAACGCATCACGAACTCGGGCACCAGGGTGAAGATGTACAGCGCGACCAGCGCGTTCAAGATCGCGATGGCGAGGAAGATCTGCGGCACCCCGAAACCCAGTGCGCCGAGTCCCAGACCGAAACCGGCGGCACAGCAGATCAGCAGCGCGTTGAGGATATTGTTGCCGGCGATCACCCGCGACAGCCGGTCGCGCGGCGTGCGGCTCTGGATGAACGCGAACAGCGGCACCACGTAGAAGCCGGCGAACACGCCGATCAGGGTCAGGTCCAGCGCAATGCGCCAGCTGCCGGACGACTGCAGGAAGCCCAGCCAGTTCAATCCGTGCGTCAGCGCGATGCCGGGCCGCGCCAGAAACAGGTCGATGCCGAACGCGGTCAGCCCGAACGCACCCAGCGGCACCAGGCCCACCTCGACGCGCCGTCCGGACATCCGTTCGCACAACAACGAGCCGACGCCGGTGCCGATCGAGAACAGCGTCAGCACCAGGATGTTGACCGAGCCATTACCGCCCAGATTGAGTTTGGTGTAGTTCGGCAGCTGCGCGATCAGCACGGTGCCGAAGAACCAGAACCACGAAATGCCCAGCACCGCGTTGAACACCGCGCGATCCTGCCTCGTGATGCCCAGCACGCGCGCCGTTTCGGTGATCGGATTCCAGTTGAACTTCAGCCCCGGCGCGGTGGCCGGCGCCGGCGGGATGGCCCGGCTGGCCAGATAACCGACCAGCGCCACCGAAATCGTCACCGCGCCGGCCAGCAGCGTGCCGATGCCGGCGACCTGCATCAAGGCGCTGCCGACGATCAAGCCGATCAGCACGGCCAGCTGGGTGCCCATCTCGATCAGGCCATTGCCACCGACCAGCTCGCCCGGCTTCAGCGCCTGCGGCAGGATCGCGTATTTGATCGGCCCGAACATCGTCGAGTGGAGTCCCATCAGGAACAGCACTGCCAGCAGCAATATCGTGTCATGCGTGTAAAAACCGATCGCCGCCAGCGCCATCGCAGCGATCTCGAACAGCTTCACGAAGCGGATGATCCGCGTCTTCTCGAATTTCTCCGCCAGCTGTCCGGCCGTCGCGGAGAACAGGAAAAACGGAATGATGAACAACGCCGGCGCAAGATTGGTGTACAGCGATACCGTATGGTCATCCAGGCCCATCTGGAATGCCACCAGCATCACCAGCGCATTGCGGAACACGTTGTCATTGAATGCACCCAGCGCCTGGGTCCAGAAGAACGGTGCAAAGCGCCGTTTGCCCAGCAGTGCGAATTGGCTCATGCCTGTCCCTTGGTGAAGAGTGTTCGCGGCAGGCCGGCGGACTTTCGCGTTCGCAAGGATTATTGCCGCAGGAAAGTTCCGGACACAACGGAAGCCGCCGCTGGAAAGTGCATGTCCTGCAAGCCACCCGATAAACAACCCGGTTACCGTGCGGGATTGCGGTCAACGATTGAAGCCGCTTCTGTTGCAGGCATCGCCATCCGCAGGTTCGCAGGTTCGCAGGTTCGCAGGCATTTACGCTTCAAATGGGATGGCGCAATATATTGCTGGCCTGGAACTTCATAACTGCAATCAGCCTCAAATGCTAGGCTTCCGGCGAATCTCGCCAACCCTCCACATCCTTAGTCGCGACCAACCTCATGAGCATGCAGCAGCCGCTTCATTCCGCGCCCGCAGGAACCTTTTCCGATCGCATCAAGTTACTGATCCAGCGCGTGGGCAGCGCTACCGAGATCGCGCGCATGTGCGGGTTCTCCGAGGGAGTGGTGCGCAGCTGGCGCGACGGCAACACCGATCCGTCACGCGCGCGTTGCGTCACCCTGGCACGAACCCTCGGCATCTCGCTGGTCTGGCTGGTGGCAGGCGAGGGCGCGATCCAGATCGATCCGATGGCGAACACGCGGGACGACCAGTACAGCACCGAAGTGGTTTCGGCGCAGCGCACCCGCGCCAGACTGACCCCTGCGGCAGTCAACTCCCTCCATGCACCCGATGCCGGCGTGGATACGCAGCGCCTGAACACGGCCATGAAGATCCTGCAGTCGGAGCTTGAGCTGGCGGACAGCCGGCTGACGCTGGCCGAGAACACCGACATGCTGACCGAACTCTACGAAATTCTCGGCCCCGGCGGCACCAAGGTGGATACCAGCGCGATGATGACGTTCAACCGTCGGCTGGCTGCGCGGATCCGGCAGAACCGCACCATCGCCTGAACATTGCACCGACGCCGTCCGGAAAAAAACGGCAGCCACCAGGCTGCCGTTTTTTCGCCGCAACATGCGATGCTCAGAGCAGCGCAATATCCGCAATCGCGCTGAACTGTGCCTTCAATTGTCCGAGCAATGCCAGCCGATTGGCGCGCACGGCCGGCTCGTCGGCATTCACCAGTACGCTGTCGAAGAAGCTGTCCACCGGCAGCTGCAACTGCGCTAGCCGGGCCAGCACGGCGGTGTAATCGCCCGCCGCCAGCGATGCGGTCGTCTCGCGTTGTGCCGAAGCCAGCGCAGCGGACAGCTCACGCTCCGCATCGGCCTGGAAATGGGCCGGGTTGATGGCGTCGCCGATGGCCAGCGCACCGGCTTCTTCCGCCTGCTTGCGCAGGATGTTGGCGACCCGCTTGTTGGCAGCAGCCAGGCTGACGGCTTCCGGTCGTCGAGCAAACTCGGCCACTGCGCGCAGGCGCCGATCGAAGTCGGCCAGACTGCCCGGCTGCACCGCGAGCACCGCTTCGAACTGTGCGTTGCCAAAACCTTGTTCGGCGTAATAGCCACGCAGGCGATCGAGTACGAAGTCGTGCAGTTCGTCGAGCAGAATCGCTCGTCGCTGGGCTGCATGCAGCGGTGCTGGCTTGCCGTCCTTGCCGGGCTTCAGACCCGCCGCCAGCGCGCTGTCGGGCAGCAGTTCGAGCGCCTCGATCAGGCTGCCGCGCAGATCAAGCTCCAGGCCACCCTCGATCAACGTACGCGCCAGGCCCAACGCCGCACGGCGCAGCGCAAACGGATCCTTGTTGCCGCCGGGCTTCATGCCGACGGCGAAGATGCCGGCCAGGGTATCCAGCCGTTCGGCCACGGCCAGCACCTGACCCAGCTTGCCGGCGGCGATCGCATCGCCAGCGAAGCGTGGCTGGTAATAGCTGTCCAGGGCCTCGGCAACTTCGGCCGTTTCGCCATGGTGACTCGCGTAATAACGACCCATCACGCCCTGCAGCTCGGGAAACTCGCCGACCATGCGCGTGAGCAGATCGCACTTGCTCAAACTGGCGGCACGCGTCGCCTGGGCGGCATCGACACCGACCCGGTTGGCGATGATGCGGGCCAGCTCGGCGACCCGCACGCTCTTGTCCCACAGGCTGCCCAGCGCCTGCTGGTAGGTCACGCTCTTGAGCTGTTCCTGGTAGTCGGCAAGCGGCGTTTTCAGGTCTTCGTCCCAGAAGAACTTGGCGTCGGCAAAACGCGGCCGGATGACGCGTTCGTAACCCTTGCGGATCTCGCCCGGGTCAGTGCTTTCGATGTTCGCGATGCCGATGAAATGCTCGGTGAGTTTGCCGTCGGCATCGAATACCGGCACGAACTTCTGGTTCGTCACCATCGTGGTCACCAACGCTTCCGGCGGCACGCCGAGGAAGTCGCGCTCGAAGGTGCAGGCAATCGCCACCGGCCATTCCGTAAGATTGGCCAGCTCGTCGAGCAGCGCATCGTCGAGGCGTGGCACACCGCCGGTCGTCCTGGCCGCCTGCTCGATCTGCATGCGGATGCGCTGACGACGTTCGCGCGGATCGACCAGCACCTTGGCCATGCGCATCGCATCCAGCCAGCTGTCGGCATCGGCCACGTGCACCGGCTTGGCATACATGAAACGGTGGCCGCGCGATTTGCGACCGCTCTTCAGGCCCAGCACCTCGCCATCGACGATGTCGGCGCCATGCAGGATCACCAGCCAGTGCACCGGCCGCACGAAGCTGTAGTCGTGATCGGCCCAGCGCATCGGCCGAGGTATCGGCAATGCCTTCAATGCCTCATCGATGATTTCCGGCAGCAGCGCGGCCACCGGCTGACCGGGCTTGATCGTGCGCCAGACGAACCACGCGCCCTTGTCAGTCTCCAGTTTCTCCAGTTGCGCAACGTCGACACCGCAGGACTGCGCAAAGCCGAGCAAGGCCCTGGATGGCTGCCCCTCGGCATCGATCGCCGCATTCAACGCCGGGCCACGCCGCTCGATCGCCTGCTCCGGCTGCGCCATGGCCACGCCGGGAATGTGCATGGCCAGGCGACGCGGCGACGCATACGCCTGGGCCAGATCGAGTTCGGCGGCAATCCCGCGCTTGGCCAGGCCATCGCAGACGCCGCGCAGGAACGCGGCCGAAAGTTCATCCAGCGCCTTCGGCGGCAGCTCCTCGGTGCCCAGTTCGATCAACAACGCCTTGGCAGCACTCATGCGACCTGCTCCGTGCTGCTGTGCACAGACGCGCGCTTCAGGCCTGGAAAGCCGAGCTTCTCGCGCTGCGCCACATAGATTTCGGCCACGCCGCGCGACAACGTGCGCACGCGCAGGATGTAACGCTGACGCTCGGTGACACTGATCGCGCGACGCGCGTCGAGCAGGTTGAAGGTATGGCTGGCCTTCATCACCTGCTCGTACGCCGGTAGCGGCAGGTTGGCGGCGATCAGCTGGTTCGCGGTGGCTTCGCACACATCGAACCAGTGCAGCAGCTCGGGCACATTGGCGTACTCGAAGTTGTAGGTGCTCTGCTCCACCTCGTTCTGGTGGAACACGTCGCCATAGGTGACGGTGCCGCGCGGACCATCGGTCCAGATCAGATCAAAAACGTTGTCCACATTTTGCAGATACATCGCCAGCCGTTCCAGGCCATAGGTGATCTCGCCGGTCACCGGGCGGCATTCGAGCCCGCCGGCCTGCTGGAAGTAGGTGAACTGGGTCACTTCCATGCCGTTCAACCAGACCTCCCAGCCGAGCCCCCACGCGCCCAATGTTGGCGATTCCCAGTTGTCCTCGACGAAGCGCAGGTCGTGCACCAGCGGGTCGAGCCCGAGCTCCTTCAGCGAGCCGATGTACAGCTCGAGGATGTCCTCCGGGTTCGGCTTCATCACCACCTGATACTGGTAGTAATGCTGCAGGCGGTTTGGATTCTCGCCGTAACGGCCATCGGTGGGACGGCGTGAGGGTTGCACATAGGCTGCCGCCCACGGCTCCGGGCCGAGTGCGCGCAGGAAGGTAGCGGGGTGGAACGTGCCGGCGCCGACCTCGGTATCGAGGGGCTGCAACAGCACGCAACCCTGCGCCGCCCAGTAGCGGTTGAGAGTCTGGATGACGTCCTGAAAGGTGCGCGCGGACATGGTTTTCCGTGACCTTGGATAAAGCGCGATAGTATAGCCGCAGCTTGCATTCCCACTGGTTTGCACCCGCCAGAAGACGTTACGGGAGAAACATCCGGATGGCTGCATCACCGCAAATTGCATCCCTGCTGGGTCGCCGAGGCCGGCTGGAACTGGACGACCTGCTGGCCGCCCTGGTCGTCGACGGCTACCTGCTGGCCGATGCCGCCAAGCAGGTGCGCATGGGCGCGCGGGCTGGCCGCAGCACAGTGGAATTGCATCCGCTGGTGCTGATCGCCAACGCCAAGCTCGCGAATCAGCGCGAACCCGGGCGACCGCTGAAGCTGGAAACATTGACCGAATGGCTGGCCCAGCATGCCGGCCTCCCGTATCTGAAAATCGATCCGATGAAGATCAACGCCGCCTCGGTGACTCAGGTGGTGAGCCATGCCTACGCGCAGAGGCACCGCATCCTGCCGGTTGCCGCCGCAGCGGGCGAGGTGACGTTTGCCACCTGCGAGCCGTTCGATGCGGCATGGGCCGATGATCTGGCGCAAATGCTGCGGCGGGATGTAAAGCGCGTGGTGTCCAGCCCGATCGACATCAATCGCTACCTGCAGGAATTCTATGGTGTCCAGCGTTCGATCCAGCTGGCGCAGGACGCGAAGGGCAGCGACAGCTCCTCGGCGATCCTCAACTTCGAGCAACTGGTGGAGCTGGGCAAGAGTGGCGAGGTCGGTGCCGATGACCGCCATGTGGTGCACATCGTCGACTGGCTGCTGCAATATGCATTCGAGCAACGCGCCTCGGATATCCATCTTGAGCCGCGCCGCGAAACCGGGCATATCCGCTTCCGCATCGATGGCGTCATGCACAAGGTGTTCGAACTGCCATCCCCCGTGATGACCGCCGTGACGGCACGCATCAAGATCCTCGCACGCATGGACGTGGCCGAGAAACGCCGGCCGCAGGATGGTCGCATCAAGACCCGCTCCGCCACCGGCCGCGAAGTGGAATTGCGCATCTCCAACATGCCGACGGCATTCGGCGAGAAAGTGGTGATGCGCATCTTCGACCCCGATCTGGTGGTCAAGGATTTTGCCCAGCTGGGCTTTTCCCCGAGCGAGGCCGCCAACTGGCGCAGCATGGTGGAGCGCCCGCATGGCATCGTGCTGGTCACCGGGCCGACCGGCTCGGGCAAGACCACCACGCTGTATTCGACCCTGAGGCATCTGGCCACGCCGGCGCTCAACGTGTGCACGGTGGAAGACCCGATCGAGATGGTCTTGCCGGAATTCAACCAGATGCAGGTG
>DAIMGD010000039.1:4094-13680 GCA_036724165.1 Rhodanobacter sp. | reverse complement strand
ACAACAGAACAGGCCAGTATTCGGCAAGCACGATGCAACGTACCTCCGCGCCATCAGGCGCATCAGTGACCGCGGGGACTAATCCAAGAACTCACGGTCCGGCGACTTCGATTCGGCAGGCCAGCACGGCCTTGAGCCGCCCAGCCACGCTTGCCGGCGTTGCAGCCGCGAGCGTCCGATGTTTTGCGAAATGATTTCGCGAATCCGGCCATTGTATCAGCGCCGATGGGTACGACGACAAGCCTTGACGGCCGATGCCATGCGGCACCCGGCATTTTTTCCGGTATGCCGGCGCCACTACATCGTATGGGTGGCGCGCTCGGAGTTCAGCGTGCCGGCGAGGATGTTCTCGATGCGGCTGCGCGCGGCTTCGGCGTCGCCAGACTCGTTGAAATGGATGCCGATGCCGGCGGTGCGATTGCCCTGCGCACCCAGCGGGCTGATCCAGACCACCTTGCCGACCACCGACAGTCGCTCGGTCTCTTCGGCCAGGGTCACCAGCAATACCACTTCGTCACCCAGCGAATACTGCTGTGCGGTCGCGGCAAACAGGCCACCATGCTTGAGAAACGGCATGTACGCGTTGTACAGCGAAGCCGCGTCCTTGATTTTCAGTGAAATGATGCCCTGACGGGCGGACACGGGTGGCATGCTGGGCTCCAGTCGGACGGACGGGCCGTTCGATCAATGACGCGATCTTAAATGTTGTGGGCCACCCATACCACTCTTGATGCTGCGGATGCATTCCAGGCAGCTGTGACAGCACCGGCCCCATCGTCACGACACCGGCTTTTCAGCAGCCGTCACGCATTCCCGGAATTCCCCGCCAGCAGCGACTGTCGCTCGTTGACCAGGTGCCCCCACGAAGCAGGCGGAATCCAGCGGGCAACCCATGCTGGAACCGCCTCGCCGGGCATCGGCCGCGAAATCGAAAAACCCTGCAGCTGATGGCAGCCAAGGGAAGCCAGCAGGTCCCCCTGTGCCGCGCTCTCCACACCTTCGGCGATCACCGCCTTGGCCAGCATGCGGGCGGTCGTGATGACGCCGGCCGCAATCGCCATATTGCGCTCGTCGCTCAAAATGTCCCGCACAAAACTCTGGTCGAGCTTGATGTGCTCGATATCAAGATGCTGGATGTGGCTCAGCGATGCGCTGCCGGTGCCGAAATCATCCAGGCCGACGCGAATACCGCGCCGGCGGCACTCTTCGATGACGATTTTCGCGCGGGCATGATTCATCGTGGGGCCCGTCTCGGTCACCTCGATGCCGAAACCCACGTTCATGACGCCAGGATAAGCCTCCAGCGCCGCGTCGATGTCGCTGAAAAATGCCGGATGCAGCAGGTGGCGCGTGCTGATGTTCACCGAGACCGGGATCGAGATGCCTTCCTGCATCCAGGCCTGGCACTGCCTCAACGCCTCATCCAGCACGTAACGGCCGATCGGTCGAGCCAGCTGGGGGTCATCCAGTACGTGCATGAAATAGGCCGGCTCGATCAGTCCCTGCTCCGTATCGTGCAAGCGCAGCAGTGCTTCCATGCCCGCCACCCCATGCAGGCCAGGCAAGCCGTCGATGAACACGATCGGCTGGAACAGCAGCCGCAAGCGCGACTGCACCAGCGCCTGGGCGATGCGTTCGCGCATCGCCTGCAGCCGCAGCTGCTCCAGTTCCAGCGCCGGCTCGTACATGGCGCCGCGATCCTTGCCGTCTTCCTTGGCGACATACATCGCGAGATCGGCATGACGCACCAACCCTTCGGCGTCGGATGCGTCGAGCGGGAACAAGGTCCAGCCGATACTCGCCGACAGATGGATCTGCTCGCCCATCAGGTTGAACGGCGCGCGCAGCGCCTGCAGGATGCAACGACTGATGACATCAAGCTGCTCCTTGCTGTCCAGTCCGGAAATCACCAGCGCAAACTCATCACCACCAAAACGGGCCAGCACGTCGGCCTCACGCAACAGGCCGAGAATCCGTGCCGACGCTTCCCCCAGCACGCGGTCGCCTCCGTCATGGCCAATCGTGTCGTTGACGCTCTTGAAACGATCGAGATCCAGTACGCCAACGGCCAGCAATGATTGCTGCCGGGTGGCTCGAACACGTGCATTTTCCAGCAGATCGAACAGCAAGCGCCGGTTCGGCAAGCCGGTGACTACGTCGTAGAAAGCCAGTCGTTCGACTCTGGCCTCATGCATTTTCTGATCGGTGATATCCCGCTGGTGCCATAGCCGTCCCTGGGAAACGCCATCGATCCTGATCGGCGTGAAATCGCGCAGGAAGGTGCGCCCGCCCTTGATTGCAACCTCCTCGCCCCGGACCGCCTCGCCCCGGGCAAGAATTTCCTGGATCCTGTCCCACTCCCGTTCCGGTTCCGCATAGGCCTGTTGCATACAGGCATGAATCGCGGCAGATGGCGTGTTTTCCAGTTCGTTCGGCGTTTCTGACAAGCCAAACAGCGCGCAGAAAGCCTCGTTGGCAAATTTCACCGTGCCGTCTTCGGACATCACCAGGATGCCGGCGTGCTGATTGGTCAGAATGGTTCTGAAATGTTGCAGGTTGAATCGCAAGTCGTGCTCTGCCGCAAGGCGCGCGGCACGTGCGCGCTGCATCTGGATACCGAGTCCCAGCTCGGTCGCCATTTCGGAAAAAACCTTGACCTCGGCTGGAGCAAAAACATCGATGCCGACCGCACCTATGACGAAAGCGCCCACGATGGCGCCATCCACTCGCAAGGGAAGCGCCAGAATGGCGCGCAGGTCTGGTATTTCTGCCTCGAGCGGCCAGTCCAGGTGGCCGGAGAAACGCGGATGCCGGACCTGGGGCTGGCCGGTCTGCATGGCGATCACAGCGGCGTTCCCGGCATGGCTGGCATCCGCAAGATCGAGTCTTCCATCGGCTCTTGGTTCATGCGCCAGTCCTTCCTGGGCACACAACCGCAATATCGGGGAGGAATCATTCTCCAGCAGGCCGATCCAGGCGAACTGGTAATTGCCGATGCGGCGCGTCACGTGGCATGCATCCGTCAGCAGTACCTGCTCGTCGGCACTGCGTGTAACCACCTTGATCATTTCGCTGAGAAGACGCAGCGTGTGCCGCTGGCGTGCCTCATCCTGTACCGCCTGCAGCAGCAGCACGCGCTGCTCGTGCGCTTCGAGTCCCAGTCCGATGCTCGCCGCGGCCTGCTGCAGCAATTCGATCATCCGCGGCGAGAAAAAACTGGCATGGCGCGAACGTATCACCAGGGCCGCCTGCACCGTGCCAAACTTCAGCACCGGCACCGCAATCGCCGAGGTAATTCCATGCTGCAAATAGATCTGACGGAACATCTCCAGATCAGGGGCATGACGAATATCGGCTTCCAGCTGAGGCATCCCCTGCCAGAACGACAGGTGCGCGACCGAAAACGGCAGGCGTTCCGGGTAAAGATCCAGCATGTCCGAGGCGACATGGGCGGGAGCAATGCGCTGGAACCATCCGGTACCGTGATCCGCCTCCCCCACCATCACCAGCAAAGCACCGATCCGGCGCTCGAGGATCTCGATGACTGCCCCGTAGAGAGCCGGCGGATCGAGCGAACGCGCCAGCAGCTGGCCGATATCGGAAAGCGCGGCGTAAAAGTTCTCGCTGGACGCCTCCAGCGGCGCGGGCTCGAGCTGCATCGAATTTAGATCCGACTTACGCATTCACTTGGTCAGCCCGGTAGACGATGTCAGCAGATACGCTTGGATAGACAGTCTGGGGCTGGCGGCAATGGTCGACGTTTCAAATGATGCTGCAAGGCTCGCCGCTTCGACAGTCGCCCAGCATCATCCCCCCACCGTTGAAGCTAGCCGTGTCCGTCGCGCCGCGCAAGCTGTCACCCATATCGGCCACAGCGTCAGAGCTCGCGCCAACCCCAGCGATCAAAGATCCAAAAAGTATGCAGGTCCCATGCCAATCTGGCGAAACGCACCGCACCATCCGCCCCAGCCGAAGGAAGCAGGTGGTAGACGCCCCGGTTGTCGCGCTGGAGTGGCGCATCCCGCCAGCGCCAGCTTCGTGCTCCCGCTTCGCTGATCACGCTCAGTCGCAACCACGGCCGTAGCCATGCCGGCGGTTGCCACGGCAGGGCTGAAGAAGGTTTGACCGACCTCATGGTCAAGCGGGCATAGCGTTCGGGCCGTGCAGCAAGACGGCGCATGCGATTGCCGCTCAATGCCATCTGACTGCGATGCATCGCCAACGCATCCATTTTTTTCTTCTGCTGCTCCACAGAGCCATGGATTTCAACGTATTCGTGACTTCCCGGTCGTCCGTGCACCAGGTAGGTCAGTCGCTGCGGCGGCTCGGCCTGCCCGGTCAGTGCCAGTTGCACCAGAACATGCGCCGCACCATGGTCCGGATGGTGGTCATCGAGTGCCGGCATGGCCACCAGGCTGGGCTGAAAACGCCTGATCGCCGATGCCATGGCCGTTACGGCATCACTTCCTGACTGCAGCAACTGGTCGGTGACACCCATGTCAGGCAAGCCCAGTTCCTCAAGTGCCTGCCGTGATACATCGAGTTGTTGCAGCGCCTGCAGTATCTCTGCATGCCTTCGATCGCCCCAACGTTGTCGATCTGTGCCGCGAATGGTCATTCGCCGCTCCAGCCAGCGCTGCGGCCACGGATTATTGTCACCCGCAGTCAGCAACAGGATTCGCACCGTGCCACCAGCGGCCCGCACCTGCTGGATCAGCAGCCCGGTGGCGATGGTTTCATCATCCGGATGCGGTGCCACGACCAGCAGCCGCGTCTGCTCGGACAAGACGGGCAGCGTCATCGCTGAATCTGTCGATGACATCGGGTCTTCGACGGCACTCATCAGCGCCACTGGGCCAGCAATTCAAGCAGCAGCAGGTCGGCACGCAGCGGGCCGCGCAGACTTTCGCGGGTACGGTTGGCAGCCATGTACCAGTGGTTGAGCGCCTCGGCATCCAGGGTACTGGCCAGTGGCCCGCGGTTCTGCGTGGCCCTGATTTTCAGCTCGTCGGCCGCGGCCTGGGCAGCGAACCACAGGCGCTGCGCCGGCTCGCTGTCGAGCCAGCGCTTGACCACTTCCGTCGGCTGACCGCGACCCGCCGCCAGTGCCGTCAGATCCTTGCGCACATCAAGGCGCCGATCGAGTGCCCCCTGTTCCGCCCAGTCGCGGGCCAGCCCGGGGTTGCCGCCCGCAGCACCGAGTGCGGTCGCGGCATCGCGCACACCTTCGGCCTGCAGCCACGCCAGCGCCTCGGCTGCAGCGGGCAGGTGAAACTCGATCCGCTGACAACGGCTGCGGATGGTTTGCGGCAATCGCCAAGGCGCATCAGCCAACAGGATCAGCATGGTCTGCGCGGAAGGTTCCTCCAGCGTCTTCAGCAACGCATTGGCGGCGGCGGCATTCATCGCATCCGCCGGGTCGATGCAGGCCACCTGCCAGCCACCGAACTGGCTGCTCATGGCCAGCCGCGCAGACAGTTCGCGAATCTGGTCAACCACGATTTCACTGCGCTGCACGCCATCCTTGCGCAGGCCGAAACTCAAGCGGATCAGGTCCGGATGCGTGCCCGCCGCCAGCAGCAGGCAACTGCGGCAATGCCTGCAGGCATCGCCGCCCACTGGCTGCTGGCACAACAGGCCATCCATGAAACGTTGCGCGAAAGCGCGCTTGCCGAGGCCGGCCGACCCGCACAGCAGCAAGGCATGCGGCAGCGCATCGCGCTGGCGGCGCGCCTGCAATCGCGCCCAATGCTCGACATGCCAGGGCAACCCCGTCATGCCCGCGATGCTCCGATCAATTCCGCCAGCGCCAGCGTGGCTGCATGGAGCACGGCGACCGATGCCTGGCTGGCGTCGATGGTCCGGAATCGATCCGGTTCGGCGACCGCACGCTCGCGATAGCTTGCCCGCACGCGTTCGAAGAAGCTGTCGCTTTCGACCTCGATGCGGTCGGCATCGCCGCGACCAGCCGCACGGGCACGACCGGTCGCCACCGGCAGATCAAGCAGCAGGGTCAGATCAGGCTTCACCCCGGCGCAGGCCCACCGCTCCAGCGCGGCGATGCGCTGCACCGGCTGGCCACGGCCGCCGCCCTGGTAGGCGTAGCTGGCATCGGCAAAACGATCGCACAGTACCCATTGCCCGCGACTCAACGCGGGTTCGATCACTTCCCTTACCAGTTGTGCACGCGAGGCAAACATCAGCAGCAATTCGGTCTCCGCGGCCACCCCACTCAAAAGCGGATCGAGCACGATGCCGCGCACGGCCTCACCCAGCGGCGTGCCGCCGGGCTCGCGTGTCTGCACCAGCCCGATGCCATGCTGCTCGATGTACTCGCGCAGCCCGGCCAGCAAGGTGCTCTTGCCGGCACCCTCGCCTCCTTCGAGGCTGATGAATTTTCCACGCACGGCGCTGGGAGGTGATGGCTTCATTGGCAATGCTTCCGCTGGTAACAGTCGACATTGCGGTTGTGTTCCTCCAGCGTGCTGGAAAACACATGCCCGCCATCGCCGCGGGCGACAAAATAAAGCTCGGTGCCGGCGGCCGGATGCAGTACCGCCAGCAGTGCCGGCTTGCCCGGCAGTGCAATCGGCGTTGGTGGCAAGCCCGGCCGCGTATATGTGTTGTAAGGCGTATCGGTCGTGAGGTCGTCCTTGCGGATATTGCCGGTGTAGCTGGCACCCATGCCGTAGATCACGCTGGGGTCGGTCTGCAGCAGCATGTGATCCTGCAGGCGCCGCACGAAGACACCGGCGATCCGTGGCCGCTCATCGGCACGACCGGTTTCCTTCTCCACGATCGAGGCCAGGATCAAGGCGTCGTACGGAGTGGCCAGCGGCAGCCCCTTGTCGCGCGCCGGCCACAGCGCATCGAGTGTCTTGACCATGGCGGCATGCGCGCGCCTGAGGATGTCCAGGTCGCTGTCGCCTTTCACGTAGGCGTAGGTTTCCGGCAGGAACCGACCTTCCGGTGCCTCGCCGCCGGCGCCAAGTTTCTGCATGATCGTCGCATCGTCCAGCCCGGCGCTGTCATGGCTGATTTTCTCGGCACCGGCCAATGCCTTGCGCAACTCGGCAAAGCTCCAGCCGTCAACGATGGTGAAATTGCGCTGCAATACCTTGCCGGCGGCCATGTTGGTGAGCAGCTGGTAGGGGGTAATGCCGGTTTCCAGTGCGTACTCACCCGCGTGCAGCCTGCCGGCCACACGCATCTGCTCGGCCAGCAAACGCCAGTACAGCGGGTTGGCACTGCTCAGCCTGCGCTGGCGCAATTCGCCGACAATATTCCTGAAACTGCTACCGCGAGCGACATCGATGCTGCCGCCCTGCGTCGTCACGTTCAGCGGCGCACGACTGAACCGATTGAAGTCGTACCAGCCATAGAGCAGCGCACCGGCCATGGCCAATAACACGAGCCATGTCAGCATCCGCGACCATGCGCGCCCTTGCATCGGTTTGCGACTCATCCAGCCTGCTCCATCGAAAATCCCAGATCGCGCCAGTGCTGCTGCAGATGGCGGGTCACCGCGCCCGGTGCATAAAACCGGTCACCCAGCGAATGTACTGGCAGAATGCCGCGCACGCTCGAACTGAGAAAGACTTCGCTGGCATTCTGCAAGGCCGTCAGCGTCAGCTCACCCACCTGCGCCTGCGGACAGGTCGCCAGCACTTCGGCACGGGCGACCCCGGCCACGCCGCAACGATCCAGCGCCGGCGTCAGCAATTTGCCGTCGACGACAGCAAACAGGTTGGCCATGGTCGCCGAAATTACCCTGCCATGGTTATCGCACAGCACGCCCTCGGCAATCGCCGGGTCGTTCCATTCGGCGCGTGCCAGCACCTGTTCCAGCCGGTTCAGATGTTTCATGCCAGCCAGCCGCGGTTGTTCCGCCAGCTGGATATCGCAGACGCGCAGGCGCACGCCTCGCACATGAACTCCATCCGGTATCGACGGCAGCGCGAACGCGGCCACCACCCGCGTCGGTTGTGCCGGCACCGGTGGCGCGTAGCCGCGCTCGCCGATGCCTCGGGTCAGCGTGATGCGTACCACCGAATGCGGCAGATCGCGAGTGATCGCCAGCACCTCGCGCCACAGTTGCGCCGTGTCGGGCGCCGGCATCCGCAAGCGTTCACAGCTTTCCGTGAGCCGCTGCATGTGGCGCGACCACAGCGGCGCCAATGCACCAACCAGACGAATGCTTTCGAACAGGCCATCGCCATAGGCCAGGCCACGATCCAGCGCCGATACCTGCTCCGCCGGCACGCCGTTGATCAGCATGCGCGTACTCATCAGTCCGGCACTCCCAACGCACGCAGCAAGCCGCGGGCCTTGGCGCGGGTCTCGTCCAGCTCCAGTTCCGCCACCGAATCGGCGACGATGCCCGCACCCGCGCGCAGGCTGACTTCATCGCCGCTCAAGGTCAGGGTACGGATCAGGATGTTCAAGTCGAGGTCACCGTTGCGATCGAGATAGCCCAGCGCGCCGGTATAGGCGCCACGCGGCGCGTCTTCCAGTGCGGCGATGATTTCCATGCAGCGCACCTTGGGGCAGCCGGTGATGGTGCCGCCGGGAAAGGTGGCGGCAATGACTTCACCGGGGGTCACCTCGGCACGCAGACGGCCTCGTACATTGGAGACAATGTGGTGAACGTGGGCGTAACTCTCCACCACCATCAACTCGTCGACCTCGACCGTGCCGGGCACGCAGACGCGACCGAGGTCGTTGCGCTCCAGGTCAATCAGCATCACATGCTCGGCGCGTTCCTTCGGATGCGCGCTCAGTTCGCGGATGCGCGCCAGTTCGTCATCGCCCGGCAGTCGCGGACGGGTACCGGCGATCGGCCGGGTCTGCGCGATGCCGCGGCGCACTTCGACCAGCCGCTCCGGCGAGGAACTCACCACCGCCCATCCCGGTTGCTGCAACAGGCCGGCAAACGGCGCCGGGTTGGCCTGGCGCAGCACGGCATACAGCGATGCCGGCGCAGGAGGCCGTGCATAGCGCGCACGCCACGCACGCGACAGGTTCACCTGGAAGACATCGCCTGCGTGGAGGTGTTCGTGGATGCGCGCCACGCCATCGAGAAACCGCTCCGGTGCATCTTCCTGCCATGCTGCCGGCGCAGGCAGTAGCGGAATCTGCGGCAATGCGGCGAGGTCCGCCTCCATCCTGTCCAGCAGGTTCTCATGACCCGTCTCGGCGACCAGGATGGTGCAGTTGCGCACGTGGTCGATGATCACGGCAGCCGGACAGCGCAGTGCGAGCGCTACCGGCAACGTCGCAGGTGGCTGCAGACGCAGCCTTGGTTCGATTTCGCCGGCAAGTTCGTAGGCCAGCAGCAAGACCCAGCCGCCATGGAACGGCAGCCCGTCGTCATCGGGCGGCGACTTCTCAGCCTGCCAGTCGGTGTCCAGGGCATCCAGAAAACGCCCGTCCGGCAAATTGCCGGCGTCATCGCACAACCGGCCATCCGCATGCAGGGTCAGGCGGCCACAGGGAAATGCAAACAGGATGTCGCAGCGCGATTGCGCCGTGCCACGAACCACGCTTTCCAGCAGGCACGGATAGCGCTGCGGAAAGGCAGCGGCCG
>DAIMGD010000039.1:0-4084 GCA_036724165.1 Rhodanobacter sp. | reverse complement strand
AGGACACGATGATGGCAGGTCACGCTCAGACGCGACGGAATGCCAGCGTGCCGTTGGTGCCGCCAAAGCCGAACGAGTTCGAGATTGCCACATCAACCTTCGCCTCGCGTGCGGTATTCGGCACGAAGTCCAGGTCGCATCCT
The DNA here is from genome assembly GCA_036724165.1 of Rhodanobacter sp. Taxonomy (GTDB): domain Bacteria; phylum Pseudomonadota; class Gammaproteobacteria; order Xanthomonadales; family Rhodanobacteraceae; genus Rhodanobacter. The sequence goes on along the minus strand of DAIMGD010000039.1, from coordinate 3,941 downwards.
TCGCTCGGCTCACCAAGATTGATGGTCGGCGGCAACACCTGATCGCGCAACGCCAGGATCGTGAAGATCGCCTCGACGCCACCGGCCGCGCCGAGCAGATGCCCGGTGGTCGACTTGGTCGAGCTCATCGCCAGTTTGTAGGCGTGCTCGCCGAAGACCTTCTTCGCCGCCATCACCTCGCCCAGATCGCCCAGCGGCGTGGAGGTGCCGTGCGCATTGATGTAATGCACGTCGGTCGGATCGAGGCCGGCATCATTCAGCGTGCTCTGCATGCAGCGCGCGGCACCTTCGCCGCCCTCGCTCGGCGCGGTCATGTGGAACGCGTCGCCACTCATGCCGAAGCCCGCCAGTTCGGCGTAGATCCTGGCCCCACGCGCCTTGGCGTGTTCGTACTCTTCCAGCATCAGCACGCCGGCGCCATCGGACAGCACGAAGCCGTCGCGATCCTTGTCCCACGGACGGCTGGCCCGGGTCGGGTCATCGTTGCGGGTGGACATCGCCTTGGCCGAGCAGAAGCCGGCCATCGCGGTGCCGGTGGTGGCGAACTCGGTGCCGCCGGCAATCATCGCGTCGGCATCGCCGTACTGGATCATCCGCGCGGCCAGACCGATGTTATGCGTCGCGGTGGTGCAGGCGGTGACGCAGGCGATGTTCGGCCCCTTCAGGCCGAACATGATCGACAGCTGGCCCGACACCATGTTGATGATCGAGCTGGGTACGTAGAACGGCGAGACCCGGCGCGGTCCCTTGGCAGCCAGTTCGAGCGTGGTGGCTTCGATCGTGTACAGGCCACCGATGCCGGCACCGACCGCCACGCCGATGCGCGGCGCGTTTGCCTCGGTCACTTCCAGCCCGGAATCCCGCAGCGCCTGGGTACCCGCCGCCACACCGTAGTGGATGAACGGGTCCATCTTCTTGACATCCTTGACCGGCATCCACTGTGCCGGATCAAAGTCGCTGACCTGGCCAGCGATGCGCGTGGAATAAGCGGAAGTATCGAAATGGGTGACCGGACCGATCCCGCTGACGCCCTTGAGGACACGCTCCCAGGCGGTGGCGATGTCGTTGCCGACCGGCGAGATGATACCCATGCCGGTCACTACTACTCGACGCTTGCTCATGCTGTCTTCCTTCGTGATTCCGTCAAACCGCCGGCGGATACTTCGCGATGCCGATCGCCGATACGCCATCCATATTGGCCAGGGACGCACCGGCGCACCATACGGGGTCGGACGTTACAAAATGCAGAAACGAAAACTGCGCCGGAAAGGCGCAGCGTTCGAAATCATTCCGTGGACGGACCAGCCAACGATATGCATGCCGGTCCGGTATGCGGCGATCAATGCCGGATCATTACAGTTCCGATCGACCCCGCACCCATCAATCCTTGGAGTGGGCCTTGATGTAATCGACGGCCTGCTGCACGGTGGTGATCTTCTCGGCATCTTCATCCGGAATCTCGGTCTCGAACTCTTCCTCGAGCGCCATCACCAGTTCCACCGTGTCCAGCGAATCTGCGCCCAGATCGTCCACGAACGAAGCGTTCGCCGTGACTTCATCTTCTTTCACGCCCAACTGCTCGATGACGATTTTCTTGACGCGCTCTTCGATGGTGCTCATGTTGCCCATACCTCTCAAGAAGTAGTTGTGTGTCTGTGCCGATGATGCCCGCAAAAGGCCGGCCGCATTGTAGTGGTTAAGCGGCAAGGCCGCCACGATCCACCGGTGATTGCAACACGCAGGTCGTGAAGGCCGACGCGAAAGGACAATTGTCGCCTAAAACGAGTCCGCTGGCGACAACCACGTCCGCAGGCCTTATGGCATATACATGCCGCCGTTGACATGCAGGGTTTCGCCAGTGATGTAGGCCGCCGACGGCGAGGCCAGGAATCCAACCGCCTTGGCGATGTCGACCACTTCGCCCAGCCTGCCAAGGGCGATCTGGCCGAGCAGTGCCTGCTTCGACTCTTGCGGCAATGCGCGGGTCATGTCGGTGTCGATGAAGCCCGGTGCCACCACGTTCACGGTGATCCCGCGACTGCCGATCTCGCGCGCCAGCGACTTGGAAAACGCAATGATGCCGGCCTTGGCGGCGGCATAGTTGGCCTGCCCCGGATTGCCGGTCAGCCCGATCACCGAGGCGATCGAAATGATGCGGCCCTTGCGCGCCTTCATCATCCCGCGCATCACCGCCTTCGAGGTGCGGTAGACCGAGCTGAGGTTGGTATCGAGGATGACGTTCCAGTCTTCCTCGCGCATCCGCATCAGCAGCTGGTCGCGGGTGATACCGGCGTTGTTGACCAGGATCGAGACCGCGCCGAACTGCTTGGTGATGCCGTCGATCAGCGCGTCGACCGCGGCAGTGTCGGTGACGTCCAGCACACGGCCGTGACCACCGTGCGCAACCAGCCGTTCGCCGATCGCGGCAGCACCACTTTCGCTGGTCGCCGTACCGATCACCGTGGCGCCCATCGCCGCCAATTCATCGGCAATCGCCGCGCCAATGCCGCGGCTGGCGCCGGTGACCAGCGCGACTTCACCCTGCAATGTATTGCTCATCGTGAGTTGTTCCAGAAGTTCAAGAGAGGAGATCGTGTGCGTGGCAGTTCAAGCCCATTCCGAGCACGCAGCATCCAGTTCGACCGGCGCGCCAATCGCACGTACCCCGATCGTCTTGTCGATGCGCTTGATCAGGCCACTGAGCACCTTGCCGGGGCCGCATTCGACGATGCGGGTAGCGCCACCAGCGGCGAGTGCGTGCACGCATTCGGTCCAGCGCACGGGTAAATACAGCTGGCGCTGCAAGGCGCCGCGAATCGCGTCGATGGTGTCGTAACTGCAGGCCTCGGCATTCTGCACCACCGGCATGGACGGCAGTTGCCAGCGGATCGAGGCCATCCGTTCGCCCAGTCGATCGGCCGCCTCGCGCATCAGCGCGCAATGCGACGGCACCGAGACGGCGAGCTTGATCGCCTTCTTCACTCCCAGCTCGGCAAGCTTCGCCAGTGCGCGATCCACCGCCTCGGCGTTGCCGGCAATCACCAGCTGGCCGGGGGAGTTGAAATTGGCTGGCGACACGACCTGATCCTGTGCCACCTCTGCGCACACGGCAGCGATTTGCGCATCGTCGCCACCGAGGATGGCGGCCATCGCACCGACGCCGGCGGGCACTGCCGCCTGCATCAGGCAACCACGTTCGGCCACCAGCGCCGCGGCGTCATGCAGCGACAGCGCACCGGCGCACACCAGTGCGCTGTATTCGCCAAGGCTGTGCCCGGACAGTTGCGCGGGCCGTGCGCCACCAAGCTTCTGCCACACACGCCACACCGCCACGCTGGCCGCCAGCAGCGCTGGCTGGGTGTTCTGCGTGCGATTGAGCTGATCTTCCGGCCCCTGCGCGCTCAATTTCCACAGATCGAGCCCCGCACCTTGCGAGGCCTCTTCAAAGGTCGCCTGCACTTCAGCATGCGCGGCGGACAGCTCGGCCAGCATGCCGACCGATTGCGAACCCTGGCCGGGAAAAACGAAAGCGAGCGAAGTGGAAGTTGAACTCATGGATGTCTGCATTCCATCGACGAAACGAGCATGGTGCCAGCATCGCTGCCCATACGCAGCTGTATTCGGCGTTGCCAACTCCAAAAACCATGATGCCGCCAAGCCGGCGGCATCATGCAAACAGTTGCATTCGTGGCGACTCAGTAGCGCAGCAGCGCCGAGGCCCAGGTGAAGCCGCCACCAAACGCTTCCAGCAGCAGGTTCTGGCCGCGCTGCACCTTGCCCGAACGCACCGCGTAGTCGAGCGCCAGCGGCACCGAACCGGACGACGTATTGGCGTGTTTGTCGACGGTCACGATGACCCGTTCCATCGACATCTTCAGCCGCTTGGCCGTGGCCTCGATGATCCGCAGAGTCGCCGGATGCGGAATCAGCCAGTCGAGATC
>DAIMGD010000038.1:0-13786 GCA_036724165.1 Rhodanobacter sp. | reverse complement strand
TCGCGCCGTCAGCCAAATGTCCGCGTTGCGAAAAGGGAGTTTTTCAACAGAATCGGCCGATTCCAGCCGGACGACTCCACCATGAGTAAGGTTTGCCAGTCAGTCGCGTAATGATGCTGGTCAGGCTAGGTGCCGGAATTGGGCAACTCGTTGGCGACAGTGGGGTAGTTTGGCTGCCCGTCACGGTCAGTTTTGATGACGATGCTCGCCAACTGGCGTGGCGAACGTGGGCAAACGGCCGGCGTTTTGCAGTCCATGTGTTCTGTCGGTGAACTTCAGGGTCGCGTGGAGTCTTAGGAAGGCTTGTGCTACCCCCCGTGAATGAATATTCCGCACCTGCGTTCGATCCGCTTCACGATGTGTGAACCCTGTGGCAGACCCAAGCATCTAGAAAGCGTGGAACCCTACAAGGCTGAGCATAGCAATTGACCATTCCGGGTTTCAAAGATGACTGTGCGACGTCAATCGCTTTGGCGACTCAGGCTTCCTCTGGCCAAGCAAGCCGAGTGGAATGACGAAGGGGGCCGAAGCTGCCTTCCTCATTCCTTGAACGGACTTCAGCAGGAGAGTCCAGCCCCATGCCAAGTCCAGACGAGTGTGTAATCAACGCCATGGCTGATACATCCTCGATAGTTGGGAAGTGTCTCGCGATCATCACGGCACGCCTTCTTACGTCCAGTGGCAGACTGCCGTCCCGCGCGAGTTCTATCAGGAAGCCGCCTGCCGACAACAGTGCTCTGGTCCTTTCGTCCGGCATGGTCATGATCGGTTCTCGTGGAAGGCGTGCTTGTTAGTTTCCCTGGTGTGCGTCGCACGAGCTGCGACCGTGCCCTTCTTAGCGCGAGCCGTCGCTCAAAAACGAGGAGTCAGGCGATGAAGAAGTCCCTTTATGTTTGAACCATATATATGATTTGCACCATATATGGCCATATACCGTCGTCGCTGGCATGAACGCGGCCGCGCGAAGTCAGCCCGCTGTAGGCGCGGTCCAGTGGGATGAGATGTGGCAATCAAGGACACCCAAGCCAGCTCTGGGGGTGGATGCTGTCGGATGATTGATGCTGGCTATCGCACATAGATAGGGCATCAAATCAGCGGCCCGCGGGTTCTGACGCGCGAGTGAGCCCTGAGGACTGATATCCCATGGCACGATAGCCGCGCTGACGCTTGTCCCACATCCGCACTAATGCTGGGTGGCCGGTGTCCACGAAGTCGATGACACGGACATCGGTCTTGGATGCGTGCTCACGATGCAGACGACCAGCATACTGCTGCAGCGTCCCCTTCCATGAAATCGGCATCGCCAGCACCAGTGTGTCGAGCGGCGGATGGTCGAAGCCTTCGCCGACCAGCTTGCCTGTGGCGAGCAGAATCCTCGCTGCATCCGGCGGCAGCTCATCGAGTTCCTGGATCACCTTGGCACGCTGCTTCTTTGACAGGCGTCCGTGCAGGATAAAGAGAGTGGGTACCTTGCCAACGAGCGCGGCGGCCAAGGGGTCGAGATGTTCGGTACGCTCGGTCAGTACAAGTACCTTGCGCCCTTGGCTGAATGCGTCTTGCGCGGCTTGGGCGACCGCGGCTGTGCGCGCAGGGTCGTGGGTGAGATGCCGGAAGACGTCTTGGATGCCTGCCTCCGAAGGCAGGTCGATCGGCGTCGTCAACGTATGCGCCACGACTTCCAGGTCGTGCGGCGCGCTCGACGGCTGGGAGGCGGTGTAGCGCGTCGGCCCACACTGCATGAACACAATCGGCTGCTGGCCATCGCGGCGGATCGGCGTTGCGGTCAGCCCCAGCACAAATTTCGCCTTGACCCGCTTGAGGACCGCATCAAACGATACGGCACCAACGTGATGACATTCATCGATGATGACGTGCCCATAGTTTTCAACCAGCGGATTGACCACGCCACGCCGTGATAGCGACTGGATCACGGCAATGTCGATTTTTCCCGTCGGCTTGGCCTTGCCGCCGCCAATAGTGCCGACCACGCCTTTGCCAGCGCCAAGAAAAGACTGCAGGCGTTCCTGCCATTGCTTGAGTAGCTCGGTGCGATGAACCAGCACCAGCGTATTGATGCCGCGTCGGGCAATCATGGCTGCCGCGACCACCGTCTTGCCGAAGGCGGTGGGTGCGCACAGCACGCCAGTATCGTGATGCAACATCGCGACCACCGCGGCTTCCTGATCATCGCGCAGCTCACCTGCGAAAGTCACCTCGACGGGCTGCCCTTCGTAGCGTTCATCCTGCACATCGCACACGATACCGTTGAGCTTCAACAGCCCCTTGACGGCATCCAGGCAGCCGCGCGGTAACGCGATGTGGTTGGGGTAGTTCTCGGCGCAGCCAATGATGCGGGGCTTGTCCCATACGGCGAAACGCATGGCTTGCGCCTTGTAAAACTCGGGGTTCTGGAAAGCGGCCAGCCGGATCAGGCGGTTGGCAAGGGGCTGCGGAAGCTGCGCCTTCTCAAAGTAGATGAGATTGGCCAGTGTCACCGTGAGTGACTTCGGCATGGGGTCGGTCAGCTTGTTGCCCGAAGGTGGGGAATGCTTCCAAGGTTCCTTGTGATCTTCCTCATCTATAAACGTCACATCAAGGGGATGCACGCCACCGGTGGCACGAAGGATGGCGGGCTCGATGTCGTGCACCGGCATCGGCTGCAATGAGGCCAGGAAAGCCCACTGATCCGGGTGGGGACGCAGCATGTCGTCGACGAACACGCTGCAGCCGTTTTCGCGGGGTTCCTTTTGCAGCGGCAGCGCGATCAGGTTTCCGAATCCGCCTTTGGGCATCGTGTCCTGGTTGGGGAACAGTCGATCATAGGAAGTCAGCTGCAACTGGCGCGTCTGGGCGCAGGTGTGAGTGATGAGGGCGGAGCCGAGTCGCCGGGCATCCCGGGCAGATACGCGACCGGCAAAAAACACCCACGCATGGGCACCATTGCCAGAGCGGGAGATCTCGAGTGCGACAGGAACGCCAAGGTCATGGCAGGACTGCGCAAAGGCCCGGGCGTCCTCTTTCCATTCGGCCTCATCGAAATCCGCTGCCAGGAAGTGACAGGTATCGTCGGGCATCAGCGGATAGACGCCCGCAGTATGCTTGCCTGCCAGATGGTCATAGAGAACAGCATCCGATAGCGGCAGAAACATTCGATGGCCGCAATCCGAACACTTGATGCGTGGCTTTTGACAGATGCCAGGGCGCCATTCGTTGCCGCAGGCCGGCGAGTACCCGGCCTTGCCGGTGGACTTGCTCGCCCACCGGAGGGGATAGACATCGGTGCGCCCTTGAAACAGGCGCCGGAAGAGCGCCACTTTCGCCGCGGTACTGAATGGCGAGGGCTTGATCACTTCAGGCGCTGCGAGCGGAAAGCTTTGTGCGGGCGGCGGCCGCCACTCGATACCGTGCGCTTCCAGCAGCGCCACTAGCCGAGCGTTCTCTGCCTGGAGTGCGGTCAGCGATAGACTGTTGGTCATGGGCAACGTACTTCTTCCACCATCCCGCAGCGGGAATTGCAAGAAGTCTATCGGCTCAGGAGACTACACAGCGCTCCTGCTCCAGAAAGCGATTGAAGTTCAGCAAGGCCAGGTGCTCAGCGTCGACGCGCTCGGAGACGGCAGTCATGTCCCACTGACTGCCAAGCTGGGAGCGCTGCTCATCAAGCCGAGACTTCGTCCCATTTCGGCCGGCCGTTGACGGCTGATTGAACACACTATGCGGCTATCGAGGGTCGCTTTTTCGAAGTTGGTCAAGCGGTAACTGGTTGACCCGTAAGACCATGCACGGACTATAGGTTCCGATCGATCTCATCGTCTGTGTCTGCACACAATCAGAAGCACGAACTATGGGGTGCCAAAGCGCACAAACTATGGTGTTGAGATCAGGACAGTGGACCGAACGTCAATGTTTTTGCCTGAGCAGTCAATCCCGATTGCTGTCGGATGAGCTCAACAAGTGGTTATCTACTCGGCTGAGCGCGCCGCCTCGACGAGCGCATCTGTGGCCGTCTGAAGAATCCGGGTCGCATCGTCAGTTGCAAGCAGCTCCGAACTGACGAATGCGCCATTGACCAACAATGCGAGTTGCGCGGCCAGAAGATCCGGGTGTGCCACATCAAGCCGCCTGGCGATGGCATCCAGGCGTGAGCGGAGCCCTTGCATGTGCGCGCGGGCCACCTGTCTCGCCGGATGGTCCTGTTCGGGGAATTCGGCAGCAACGTTGATCTGCGGACAACCGCGATAGTTCGAACGCGACAGCCGCTCCCCGATCCAATCCATCTGGGCCGTCAGTTCGGCAACCGGGTCATGCGCGTGCCTGGCCGCGACACCGTCCCAGGTGGCCCAGAAGTCGACGTCCTCGCGCTGCAGGAACGCCACGACCAGATCGTCCTTCGTGCGGAAGTGCCGGTACAGGCTCGTTTTCGCCACGCCTGCCTTCTCGACCACCAGATCAACGCCAACGGCGCGAACGCCCTGCCGATAGAACAGGGTCGACGCGCATTGGAGGATCCGTTCGCGCACGTCCGCCGATTCGGGCGCTTTTGGTTTTTGAACAGGCTGCGTAGTCATTGCGGGCACCAGGCCAAACTCGGTATTGACATGGTACAGACCGTTCTGTAGCGTTACAAGAACAGACCGGTCTGTATCGTCCACTCGGGAGACTCGAATGATCAAGAACAACGCGCTCATAGCCGTCTATGGCGCCACTGGGCATACGGGAACCTTCGTCGTCGCCGAGCTACTGCGCCGCGGCTTGCCCGTGATCGCGGTGGGCCGCGATGTATCAAATGTTCCGGCGGGCGTGACGGCGAGAGTCGCAACGATTGATGACACGGCGGCCCTGGACCGGGCGTTCGCCGGCTGCGCCGTGGTCATCAACTGCGCCGGCCCTTTCCTGGATACGGCATCACCGATCATCGAAGCCGCCCTGCGCGTGGGCAGTGCCTATCTGGATGTCACCGCGGAACAAGCCAGCGCACTCTCGACCTTCGAGCGCTATGACGAGCGCGCCCGCGCAGCTGGCGTTGCCATCATCCCTGCCGCTGGTTTTTATGGCGGCCTTGCTGATCTTCTCGCCAGTGCACTGGTTGGCCACGACCGTGTCGACAGCATGACGGTTGCCATCGCACTCGATCATTGGTGGCCGACCAAGGGAACCCGGAAAACCGGCGAGCGCAATCAGGTGCCGCGCGTAGTGCTGGAAAACGGCAGCCTGGTGCTCATGGCGGTTCCGGCGACGAAGACGGCATGGACTTTCGGTTCGCCGCATGGTGTGCAGGAGATGGCTGAAATGCCTTTCAGCGAGATCATCACGATCTCGCGCCATCTGCACGTAAGCAACCTGCACGCCTATCTCAACGTGTCGTCCCTCGACGACGTGCGCAACTCCGCGACATCCGCACCGGTGGCCGTCGATACGCAGGGGCGATCCGCGCAGAAGTTCGCGATGGAGGTGGTCGCACGGAATAGTTCGGGCACACATCGTGCCCTCGCGCAGGGGCAAGATATCTACGCCGTGACGGCACCGCTTGTGGTCGAGGCGGCCGCACGCATGCTCCAACCCTCGTTCGATCGAAGCGGCGCGCTCAGCCTGGGCGAAGCATTCGATGCCGAAGACTTCCTGCGTTCCTTCAAGCCCGAACACCTGACGTTCGAGCTCGATGCGGCTTGATGCACCTGGTTCAACCCAACCAGCTGAGGAGACGTGTCATGCAACAGAAAGAACTGGCGGAGCTGTTGGCTTCTCTCCATGTAAAGGGTGACCCTCTCGCCCTGTACAACGCGTGGGATGCCGGTAGCGCCAGGGCCATCCGGGATGCGGGCTCACCGGTGATCGCGACGAGCAGCTGGGCTGTTGCCGCGGCGCACGGGTATGGGGACGGCGAGTCGATACCGTTCGCGTTCGTCGAGCAAGTCATTGCTCGCATCGCCGCTGCCGTCGATGTCCCCGTGAGCGTGGATGTCGAGGGAGGATATAGCGATGACCCATACGTTTGCGCCGCAAACGTTGCGCGGTTAATGGATCACGGTGTCGTGGGCATCAACTTCGAAGACCGCATCGTGGACGGGACCGGTTTGCATGGTGTTGACGTACAGTGCGCGCGCATCGCGGCGATCCGAGCCATGGCTGACGCGCGTGGCGTGCCGCTGTTCATCAATGCACGAACCGATCTGTTTCTTGGCACCGGGATCAAGCCACCCGAAGGCATGGCCGAAACGAAGCAGCGGTCGGCTGCCTATGCGCGCGCGGGCGCTTCCGGATTCTTCGTTCCCGGTCTGGTCGACTTGTCTGCCATTCGGGAATTGTGCAACACCATGGACCTGCCCCTGAATGTCATGGCGATGCCAGGACTTCCTCATGCGCATGAGCTGGCGGCCGCACGTGTCGCCCGCATCAGTCACGGACCGGCCGCCTACTTGCTGGCCATGGGAGCCATACGAGATGCTGCACGTGATATCCGCGAGGAACCGCAAGCTGCATGAACACAACGTGCCGCGTGGTGAGCGATCCCCCACCATCCGCACCGGGTCAGACGCCCGCCAGTCCCGCGCTCCGTAGTACCTGCGTCGCCACGTTCGACGTCGTGGTGATATTGAAGCGCATCCACGGGCTGGCCGCCTGCAGCGGCGAGAACAGGCTGCCGGGTGCGACCAGCAAGCCTTGCTCGCGGCAGGCTACGGCCAGCGCGTTGGTGTCGGTATGCAGGTTCACCCACAGGAACATGCCGTCGACGGGATCGCCGAAAATGTCGACGCCGGCCCGTTCTAGCAAGGTCTTCGTCGCATCGCGGCATCCCGCCAGCCGCTCGCGCAGCGCCCGTACATGCTGCACGTAACGGCCTTCGACCAGCAGTTTGTGCACCAGCCGCTCGTTGAGCTCCGGCGTGGTGAATCCGCTGAGTATCTTGGTGTCGACGAGGGATTCCGCCAGCGCGGGTCGGCACGCGAGGTAGCCCACGCGGATATTCGCGGCGAGCGTCTTGGAAAAACTCGATGCATAGATCACCCGATCGAGCCGGTCGACGGCAGCCAGCCGGGTGATCGGCGAACGGCACAGATCCGCGTAGACATCGTCTTCGAAAATCAGCAGGTCCGCGCGCGCGGCCAGCGCCAGCATCGCCGTCACCATCGTCTGCGTCAGCGACAGACCGGTCGGGTTCTGGGCGGCCGAATTGAGGATCAGCAGCCGCGGCCGGTGTTCCATGGCAAGGCGCTCCATCGTCGCCAGGTCCGGACCCTGCGTGGTGTACGGCACGCTGATCGTGCGGATGCCGCGCGCGGCCAGCATGCCGAGCGCACCAAACCAGCTGGGCTCCAGCACCAGCACGCAGTCGCCGGGATCAAGCTGCGAACGCAACACCAGGTCCAGTGCGTGCGTGATGCCGGTGGTCAGGACGATCTGCTCGGGATGTGCGGCGATGTCGAGAGCGGCAAGACGCTGCTGAATCACCAGCCGCAACGGCTCGAATCCGCGTGGCCGACCACTTTCCCGCCAGCGCCCGACGCCCTGGCGGCCGAGCGCGCGCAGCGTGGTCGCCAGTTGCTCCGCGTCCAGCCAGGAGGGCGGCAACACACCAAGGCCGGGGCCTTGCGCGCCGCTGTCGGCGAGCATGTTGCGCATGAGCCACTGAAGATCGATGCGCGAGGTGCCGGCGGCGGCCTGCCAGCTGCCCTGCACCGGCCGCGCGCACGCGTAGAAGCCCGAGCCCTTGCGCGCTTCCAGGTAGCCGCGCGCTACCAGTCGCGCATAGGCTTCGACGATCGTGAACGGCGAAACGCCACGCTGGGCCGCCAGCGCGCGGATCGAAGGCAGCCGCATCCCGGCACGATAGACCTGGCCGTGGATCTGGTTGATCGCCCACTGCACGCACTCATCAACCAGGGTTTGTTCCGCTTTGCCGGTCATCGATTCACCGCGGACTGTGCTGCCCAATTCGGCCGTGATTGTATCGGTACTGTAGTGGTCGGCCGAGATAACTTTACGCAGGATCGGCGCATCGGCACCGACGACTTTCCGAGCGGAGAACCTGTCATGGGACGCAACAAAAAGAGCGGCACCCGGCACGCACTGGCGGCGACTCTGGTGAGCATGGCGATCGCCACCAGCGCGCTCGCCGCAGCGCCGGCCAATCCCGTCCGCGCGGCGCAACTGCAGGATCTGGACGTCGTGCGATCGCAATACCTGCGCAAGGAAATGGCCTATATGCCGGCCAGCCGCGCCCTGGCCGAAGCTCAGCTCGAACGGATGGAGCGCCAGGCAGGAACGCTGTCGCCGGCACAGTTCGCGGTCGGGCTGGCGTTGATTGGAGGCCTTGCCGACAACGCGCACAGCGGCCTGCGCTTGCGCGATCCACGCGCCCTTCCCGTCGCGCGGCTGCCGCTGCGGCTGCTGTGGCTGTCGGACGCGCTGATCGTCGCGCGTGCCACCGGTGTCGCCGCGGACCTTGCCGGCGCGCGCGTCGTGCGCATCGAGAAGCGCACGCCGGAGGAAGTGTTCGCCGGAGCCAAGGTCCTGCTCGGCGGCAACGACGCCGGCCGCAAGATCTGGTTGAACGACTGGATCGAGGCGGCAGGTATTCTGCACGCCCTGGGACTGGCGGCTTCGCCGGACCAAGTGGCGATGACCTTGCGCCTGCCGGACGGCCGGCTGGTCGAGCGGGTGATACCGATGCTGCCGGTGCGCAGCCTGTCACCCACCGCGGAAGACCAGCGGCTGTGGTCGCCCGATCCGCTGCCCGGCGAACACGGCTGGACGCCCGCGATCAGTGCCGCGGACCTGCCGCTTTATCTGCGCGACGGAAACCGGCCCTTTCGCCTGCAGCCGCTACCCGAACTGAAAGCACTGTACGTGCAATTTCGCTCGAACGAAGATGAGGATGGCTATCCGATCACCGCCTTCCTGGAAAAAGTGCGCGCGCAGATCGCCACCAACCCGCCGAGCAACTTGATCATCGACCTGCGCTTCGATATCGGCGGCAACCTGCTCACCACGCTCGACTTCATGCGCCAGCTGCCGGATGCGGTGCGGGGACACACCTATCTGCTGGTCGGCTCCTATACCTTTTCCGCGGGCATCATTTCCGCGGCGGCGATCAAGAAGAGCGGTGGCAGCCACGTCACGGTGGTCGGCGACGAGGTGGGCGACCGCGCGCATTTCTGGTCCGAAGGCGCCAACCTCCCGCTGCCGCAGTCGCACTACACGTTCCGCTATACGGACGGCCAGTTCAATCTCAAGGATGGCTGCACCGGAGAGCCCGGCTGCATGGATGACAAGTACCCGATCAACGTCAACTTCGCCTCGCTGACGCCGACCATCCGTGCGCCGCTCACCGCCGCCGCGTACTTCCACAAGCTGGATCCGGCGATGGACGCGGTCGCCAAAGACCTCGCCATGCAGAATAAAATCCGTTGAAAGCCATCTCCGGCGAGACGATGACAGCATCGCGCAGGCGCGCTCCACGACTGACCCTGAGATTGGGCACGCTGCGCCTGCAGGGCCGCCTGGAAATCGACGCCGCACCCAATTCCTGCGCATGGCTGCTTGAGCGACTCCCGCTCGACGGGCATCTGTTGCATGCGCGCTGGAGCGGTGAAGCCGGCTGGGTGCCGTTGGGTGTCGTGCCACCGCTGGCCGCCGAGCACGCCACGACGCATGCGCGCCCCGGGCAGATCCTGGTGTATGCCGGCGAGCTCAGCGCGGCGGAGCTGCTGCTGCCTTATGGCGCCTGCGCGTTCGCCAGCAAGGCCGGCCGCCTTGCCGGCAATCATGTCATCACGCTGGAGAGCGATCTCGATGGCCTGTCGAGGCTGGGCAGCGAGCTGCTGTGGAAAGGCAGCCAGGCGTTCCGCATGGAACATGCCTGAGCGACCCGGCGTCTTCGTCGTCATGCCGCTCGAACGCCATGGCGCACGCGGAGCAGACGCTGCAGCGGCCCGGAAAACCCGCCGCCAGCACACGTCGTGGCACCCCGGGATCGCATCGGTTCACCATGACGGAAATGGTAAGCAAACCGAAAGCTGGCGCGAGTAGCTTTCGAGCGTGAAGGCAGCCTTGCAGCTGCCATGTGGGAGCCGCGAACATGCCCGCGTTGCGTTCCTGCGTGTTCATTGTCGCCATGGCGGTTGCCTGCAGCGTTCATGCCGCAGGCGGACCGCTTGGCATCGATCATCGTCTTCACTACGACAACAGCGGCATCTGGAAACGCTCCAACCAGAACGCGCTGATGTACGGCACCATCTTCACGGTCGGCGGCGGCGCGCTGGCCTTCGGTGATCAGGACAAGCTCGGTGATACGTTCTGGCGCTCGGTGGATTCGCTGGTCATTACCAGCATCGGCACGGAAGCGCTGAAATTCACCTTCCAGCGCGAGCGACCTTCGCAAACCGGCGATCCCAACCGCTTCTTCGCGGGGACTCACGCCCAGAGCTTTCCGAGTGGCGAAGTGGCGGCCATATCGGCCGCGGTCACGCCGTTCATCGTCGAGTACGGCCAGGATCATCCGGCCGTGTATGCGCTCGCCCTGCTGCCGGCCTACGACGCGGTGGCCCGGGTGAAGGTGCGTGGCCACTGGCAGAGCGACGTGCTGGTCGGTGCGGCGATCGGCGCCGGCATCGGCTTGTGGTCGGCCCACCGCGACTCGCCACTGATCCTTGGCTGGCTGCCCGGCGGTTTCCAGGTCGGCTTCATCCATCACTTCAAATGAGCCGATGCGGTGTCCGGCTGCCGCATGCTGCGCGCCCGGCAACGGTGGCGCCGGGGATTGCTGCGCTGAGGCCGCGCCTCTCAGGCCGCTGGAACGACGCGGCAGGCGTCAACCCGACTGTGCGCTCACATGATTCCCGAGTGCATCGTCCGAAGCATTCCGGATGCTGGCGTCTGGCATGAGGGTGCGAGGCAAGTCGGCAAGCGGGTTCAGCAACTCGGGAAGGTTCGCGACGATGCACTTCGCCGTCTCGAGTGCCGACTGGCCCTGCGTGAGCAACGGCGTGTTGCGCGAACCGTACGGGCCGTAGACCGCCTCGTCGGTGATGCTGAACATGCCGACCGTAGGCACCTTCGAGGCGACCGCCAGATGCATCACGCCGCAATCCGCACTGATCATCAAGTCCACCCCGGACATCACCGCGCCCATGCGCCGGATGCTGGTGGAGTAGTAACCCGACCACTGTGAATCAAGCATCGATTTGCCATGCGTGGGAATGATTTCAACCATGCCGCAGCACGGGCACAGTGCCTTGAGTGCAGCAATCAGCTCGGCCCACCAGGCCTTGGGATAGCGCTTCGCACCGGTGGCATTGACAAAAATGCCTATCACGCCGGTGGCACGCGGTTGCGGCGAGGCTGCAAGCAGGTCGCGAATCACCGATTTTCCGTGGGCGCGCTCCAGCTCGGTCAGGCGAATATCCAGCATGGGGAATTCTGCCGCCGCGTCATCCTTGCCTGCGCCATGCCAGCGCGAGAGACTGACTGCGCGCTTGGCCATGTGCCGGGGCGCCGCGGAACATGGCACCGGGGCGTCAATCCGGAGTGCGCCGACGTGTCGCTGTAGCCGATTTTCCGGCGACCCTTGAGTATCCGCGTCAGCGCACGACTGAAACCGGAACCGACACAGGGATCCACGATCAGGTCGTAGTCGGTTCTGTATAGCTGAAGCAGCATCGAAAGGAAGGCGATCGGATGCTAGCCACGCTTCGGCAGGCAGTAAATGCGATTGACGCTGAAGAAGCTGGAAAAGATCTCGGCAGCTGCATTGCCTTCCGCCACAATATCGATCTCGGCACCCGCCGGGCTTAGCCGCAAGCTGCATGGCTTCTGCGCTCTTTTTTTGCGAAGGGCTCGCCTGAAAGGAGTCCGGTGGACTAGGCCGCTTTGGCCGTATCGCGACGACGCAGCAGCGAATACAGCACCGGCATCACCAGCAGCACCAGCGGCAATTGCACCAGCAGGCCGGAGATGATCGCGATCGCCAGCGGCTGCTGCATCTGCGAGCCCTGGCCGAGCGCCAGCGCCAGCGGCAGCAAGGTGAGAATGGCCGCCAGGCTGGACATCAGGATCGGTCGCGTGCGGTGCTCGCCGGCCTCATGCAGCGCGTCATGTAGCAGCATGTCGGTCTCCGCATCCTGAAGTTCGGAGAAATAGAAGATCGCCAGTTCGGTGACGATGCCCACGATCATGGTCATGCCCATCATCGCCGAGATATTCAGCTCGATGCCGGTCAGCCACAGCCCCACAAACACCGCCGGGATCGCCAGCAACGGCATCGCCAGAATCGTCAGCGCGACGCGGAAGCTTTCGTACAGGAACAGCAGCAGGGCAAACACCAGCGCGATCGCCGCCAGCATCACGATCATCAGGCCGCGGAACGCCTGTTGCTGCTGCTGATACACCCCGCCGAGCTGGAACAGCACGCCCCTGGGCAGCAACCCCGGCTTGGCCAGCACGGTCTTGACGTCGGCGATCGCCGAGCCGAGGCTGCGCCCGCTGATGCGTCCGGTGACCGCCACGATACGCTTGAGATTGTCGCGGTTGATTTCCGGCTGACCCTGCACCTGCTTCAGCGTGGCCACCCGCGATAGCGGCAGCAGGTGTCCATCGGCGGCGCGGATCGACAGGTTGGCGATCTGCTCCAGTCGCTGATGCGCGCTCGGCGGCAGCCGCACGCGCACGCCGACCAGCTTGCTGCCTTCGGGCATCTGCGCGGCCACCGTGCCATCGACCGCCGCGGCCACCTGATCGGTGACGCCGACCGGGTCGAGTCCTTCCAGCGCGGCCTTGACCGAATCCACCGTCACGGTCAGCGCATCGCCGGCCGGATTGATGCCGTCGCGCACGCCGACCACGCCATGGATCTTGCCGATCGCGGCGGCGACCCTGCCGGCGGTGGCGTCGAGTTGCGCGGCGTCGCCACCGTACAGCTGGATGTCGATCGGCTGCGGCACCGCCACCAGGTCGCCGATCAGATCCTCCATCAGCTGCGACAGTTCGATGTCCAGCCCCGGTACCTGCTGCTCGACCCTGGTGCGCACCTGTTCCATCACCAGCTCGGTCGACGGGCGCGAACCGCTTTTCAAGCGCACGAAGAAATCGCCCACGTTCGCCTCGGTCAGGCCACCGCCCAGCTGCAGGCCGGTGCGCCGCGAATAGGTGTCGACATAGGGATTGGCCTGGATGATCGTCTCGACCTGCTTGAGCAGCCGGTCGGTTTCTTCCAGCGAGGTACCTGGCGGGGACAGGTAGTCGAGGATGAAGCCGCCCTCGTCCATCTTCGGCATGAAGCCGGTACCGACCCGGGTATATGCCAGCCCGCCCAGCAACAGCAGCGGCACCAGCAGCAGCAACACCAGCAGCGGCCGTTTCAGCCAGCGCGCCAGGACATTCTGGTAGCCCGCCATCATGCGCCGGGTGAAGCGGCCCGGCGGGTGTTCGACCAGATGGCGCTCGTCCAGGAAGCGTTCGGCCAGCAGCGGCACCGCGACCCAGGTCAGCAGGTAGGAAATGATCAGCGCGCTGGCCATGGTCAGCGACAGCGCCTTGAAGAACGCACCGGTGACCCCGGACAGGAACGCCAGCGGCAGGAAGATCACCACCGTGGCCGCGCTGGAACCGGTCAACGGCCGGGTGAACTCGAACGCCGCGCCGGCGATCCGCTCGTGCACTTCGCCGGTGCCCTTGCCGACCCGGCGCATGATGTGTTCGAGCATCACGATGATGTCGTCGATGATCAGTCCGACCGCGGCGGCCATGCCGCCCAGCGTCATCATGTTGAAGCTCATGCCCAGCACGGACA
>DAIMGD010000037.1:0-13860 GCA_036724165.1 Rhodanobacter sp. | reverse complement strand
TGGAGCAGCGCGATCGCGACGAGGTGCTGGTGCGCTTCGCCAACCGCAGCTGCGCGGTGCTGGTCGCCACCGACGTCGCCGCGCGCGGGCTGGACATCATCGCGCTACCGCTGGTGGTGAGCTACGACATCGCGCACGATCCGGAAACGCACACCCATCGCATCGGCCGCACCGGCCGCGCCGGCCAGACCGGCCTGGCGATCACGCTGTGCACGCCGCGCGAGCGGCCGAAGGCGGGCAACATCGAAGAGCTGACCGGCATACCGTTGCCGTGGCGCCCGCTCAAGCTCGTGCCATCACGCGGCAAGACCCTGCACCTGGCGCCGATGAAGACGCTGGTGATCGATGCCGGGCGGCAGGACAAGCTGCGCCCCGGCGACATCCTCGGTGCGCTCACCGGTGACGCCGGGCTTGACGCCAAGGAAGTCGGCAAGATCGACGTGTTCGCCACCCGCGCCTACGTGGCAATCAGCCGCGCGCTGGCGAACAAGGCGCTGGAACGGCTGCGTGCCGGCAAGGTCAAAGGGCGCAATTTCCGCGTGCGGCCGCTGGGCTGATAGTGTTCGCCATCACGACCTTCTTCAGCCGCAAGAAACTGACCCGATGATCCGCGCGCCTGGCCTGACCTTGACCCTCGCACTCTTCTCCTTGCTGCTGGCCAGCAGCGCGGCGCAGGCGGCGATTCCCGTTTACGGCTACAAGGTCGTGCACACCTATCCGCACGACATCAGCGCCTATACCGAGGGCCTGTTCTACAAGGACGGTTATCTCTACGAGAGTACCGGCGAGGCCGGTGAATCGACCTTGCGCAAGGTCGAGCTGAAAACCGGCGCCGTGGTGCAGCGCTTCGCGCTGTCGCCGCAATATTTCGGCGAAGGCATCGTGGACTGGAAGGACCAGCTGATACAGCTGACATGGACGACCCAGACCGGCTTTGTCTACGACCTGGCCAGCTTCAAGTTGCAGCGTACGTTTAGCTATCCCGGCGAAGGCTGGGCACTGACCCGCGACGAGAAGCATCTCTACATGAGCGATGGTTCATCGGTGCTGCGCGTTCTCGATCCGGAGACGCTGGGCGCGACCGGCAGCATCATGGTGACCGCCGACGGCGCGCCGGTAACCAATCTCAACGAACTGGAATGGGTCAACGGCGAGATCTACGCCAACATCTGGATGACCAACCGCATCGCGCGCATCGACCCCGCCAGCGGCCATGTCGTGGGCTGGATCGACCTCGGCGGCCTGCTCGACACCAGCCGGCTGCCCGAGCCCGTCAACGACGTGCTCAATGGCATCGCCTATGACGCCCGGCACCATCGCCTGTTCGTCACCGGCAAGCGCTGGCCGAAGCTGTTCGAGATCCGGCTGGTTAAAAAACAGGCGCGCTGATTCCACCTCATGTCACCGCGCGAGGGATGAGCTGTTTTCTAGCCACCGCAGCGCGCCCCGACCGACGATGACGCCACTGGCGAAACAGGCGCTGAGCAGGTAGCCGCCGGTCGGCGCTTCCCAGTCCAGCATCTCGCCCGCACAGAATACGCCCGGCCTTGCGCGCAGCATCAGGCCGTCATCGAGGGATTCCAGCCGCACGCCACCCGCCGTGCTGATCGCCTCGGCGATCGGCCGTGGCGCGCGCAGGCGCAACGGCAGCGCCTTGAGCTGTGCCGCCAGGGCGATCGGATCGGCCAGCGTCGACTTGTCGGTCAGCTCGAACGCCAGCGCGCACTTCGCGGCATCAAGCCCGGCGCGCCGGCGCAACCAGTCACCGATGCTGTGCTTCCCGCGTGGCGCTGCGAGGCGGTCAGCGAGAGCCTGTTCCGTGTAGCCCGGTACCAGATCCAGCATCAGCATCGCCTCACCACGCTCGCTGATCTGCTCGCGCAGTTCGGCGCCGATCGCATAGACCAGACTGCCTTCGATGCCGTATTCGCTGATCACGCACTCGCCCTGCCGTGCATGGGCCACACCGCGGCGATCCGTCCAGTGCGCCACCACCGCCTTGAGCGGTGCACCGGCAAAGCGACTCGACAGATACCCGCTCCAGGCCAGTTCAAAACCGCAGTTCGCCGGCTGCAGCGGCGCGATGTCGACGCCAGCCTGTTCCAGCGAAGCCAACCATCTGCCATCGGAACCAAGCTGCGGCCAGCTGGCGCCGCCGAGCGCCAGGATCACCGCATCGGTCGGCATCACGCGTTCACCCTGCGGCGTGGCGAAATGCAACGCACCATGCGCCTGCCAGCCCAGCCAGCGATGATGCATATGGAAGGTCACGCCGGATTCGCGCAGGCGCCGCAACCAGCGACGCAGCAATGGCGCAGCCTTCAGATCAGCGGGAAACACCCGGCCCGAGCTGCCCACAAATGTTTCCACCCCCAACGCCCGCGCCCACGCACGCAACGCATCCGCATCGAAGGCGTGCAACCAGCGCTCGACCTCCGACCGTCGCAGGCCGTAGCGCTCGACAAAGCGCGCGCGTGGTTCGGCATGGGTGAGGTTGAGGCCGCCCTTGCCGGCAAGCAGAAATTTGCGGCCCACCGACCCCATCGCGTCATACAGATCGACCGTCACGCCGGCCGCGGATGCGACTTCGGCCGCCATCAGTCCCGCAGGGCCGCCGCCGACGATCGCTAGCCGGGGTTTGGCTGTCTGGGTCATCGGCCCATGGTCGCATGCCAACGATCCGGAATGAACTCAGTGTCTCAACGCAGGTGCCGTGTCGCACAGCAAGCCGAATGGTTGAGTTCGCCCTTGCGCCATCGCGAATTCAACAGATGGAACATATTCATTAGGCTGACGGCTATCCCGATTGAATGAGAAGACATTATCTCGACTCGGAATTTAGCCGTATTTCGAAAATGCTTTCTCTAATTGAATCGATTCAAATTCACGAATTCGTTGATTCGCAGTAAATATGCCTGCACGCAGTTAGCAATAACTTGCGACACGGGACGAGTAATGGAGCTTTCCTGGCGCATTAACTTGCGTATTATGAAAGTTATTGCGCTTCCGTTACCTTCGATTCTGCACGAGGCACGCGCTGGCGAGTAGCGCGTCCTGACGATGAAAAATATATCTTATTGTTTAAATGGAAGTTTTTTTGCGGAAAAGTACGCAACTCCACCAGACAGCAACATTTGTACTTGCTTGCCGGCGTGCTGCTTTTCTTTAGCGATATCGAATGATTTCGACGTGCGGAACCCGCTCGACCATTCTGTGATTGCAATCACCGATACTACAAAAAATCCTATTGACGACTCCCTGTCTTCAGACATAACGTCAACTGGTTCGTCGATTAGGAGCTTGACGAACGATCCCGCTACAACGTCATGAATCCTGTTTGACGTTCACCATCCAAAAACCTGCGCCATTGGCCCTGAGGGATAAGGGGGAGGGTTAATCGCAGCGCGTATGGGATCGTAAGGCAATCCAAGAAAACCAGTGGTGCCGTGTCTGTCCACGTCATCTCATTTCATGAGGTCTTCGCGACCGCATAGGGTTCGTTTGGCCTCAAAATTACTTTGGGAGTTCTAAATGCCAAGTCATTTCCGTCTCAAGTTGCTGGTTGCCGCCATGGGTATGGCTGCTGCCGCATCGATCGGCGCCACGCCCGCAAGCAACGCCGTCACAAGCAATGCCTTCGTGGCGCTGGCCCAGCACGCAGTCGCCCTGCGTCAGGGCGATGTCGTCAGCGGTCCGCTGGCTGCATCGCAGCCGATCCATATCGAAGTTGCGCTGAAGCTGCGCAACCCGGCCCAGCTGCAGACGTTCATCGCGCAGTCCAAGTCATCGAAGCTCTCGATGGTCGCGCATGCGATGAACAGCCAGCAGTTTCTCGCCAATTATTCGCCGACGCAGGCACAGGCGACCCAGGTCGCCGCGTTCCTGAAATCGGCGGGCTTCACCAACGTGGTGATTGCACCCAACCGCCTGATGGTTTCGGCGGACGGTCGCGCAGACACCGCGCAGGCCGCGTTCAAGACCACGTTTGCCCAGGTCAAGACCCATGACGGCCGCACCGCCTTCATGAACAACAGCAATGTGCAGATCCCCGCCTCGCTGCAGGACAGCGTGCTGTCGGTAGTCGGCCTGCAGAACGTGCATCAGGCACACTCGTTTGCCAAGCGCGCGCAGAGCGGTTTCAGCACGCAGGCCGTGACCGGACACAACCCGGTTGAATTCTCGTCCATCTACAGCGGTACTGGCGTACCGACCGCGGCGGGCGTCACCGTCGGCATCGTGACCCAGGGCAAGATCACCCAGACCATCACCGACCTGAATTCGTTCACCTCGCAGAACGGTCTGGCCACGGTCACCACGCAGACGGTCAACACCAACGGCACCGGCTCGGACACCAGCGGCATCGATGAGTGGAACCTGGATAGCCAGGACATCGTCGGGATGGCCGGTGGCCAGGTTGGCAAGATCATCTTCTACAACATCCCGACGCTGTCGAACGCCGACCTTACCGCCGACTTCAACACCATCGTGTCGGCCAACGCGACCAAGATCATCAACGTCTCGCTCGGCGAATGCGAAACCGATGCGCAGTCCGATGGTTCGGCCGCGGCCGACGACCAGATCTTCCAGCAGGCCGTGGCGCAGGGACAGACCTTCTCGGTCTCCACCGGTGACTCCGGCGCCGACGAGTGCGGCGATGGCGGCACCACTC
Source organism: Rhodanobacter sp. (assembly GCA_036724165.1). Taxonomy (GTDB): domain Bacteria; phylum Pseudomonadota; class Gammaproteobacteria; order Xanthomonadales; family Rhodanobacteraceae; genus Rhodanobacter. The sequence goes on along the minus strand of DAIMGD010000037.1, from coordinate 9,191 downwards.
CGAGCGATCCGGCGAGTTCGCCATATGTCGTCGCCGTGGGCGGCACCACGCTGAATGCCTCGACCACCACCTACACCAGCGAGACGGTATGGGTCGATGGCGGCGGCAGCGTCAGCAAGTTCGAGGTCAAGCCCAGCTGGCAGGCCGGCGTGCTGACCGGCAACTTCCGTGGCGTGCCTGACGTTTCATTCGACGGCGATCCGAATAGCGGCGCCAAGATCATCGTCAATGGTGCCAGCGAGCAGGTCGGCGGCACCAGCCTGTCCTCGCCGATCTTCGTCGGCTCGTGGGCGCGCATCCTGGCCAGCCACAGCACACTCGGCTTCGCCGCGCCGCTGCTGTACCAGACACTGACGGCTGCCGATTACCATGACGTCACTTCCGGCAACAACGGCGGCGAAACGGCCAAGGCCGGCTGGGATCTGGCGAGCGGCTTCGGCAGCTTCAAACTGTCCTCGGTCAACACCGATATCGGTGGCGGCGGCGGTGGCACTGGCGGTACGCCGGTAGCCAACTTCAGCGACACGATCAGCGGCCTGGTTGTCACCTTCACCGATTCGTCCACCGATACCGGCGGCACGCTGTCCGCCCACGCATGGACCTTCGGCGATGGCAGCACCTCGACCGCGACCAGTCCCAGCCACACGTATGCGGCGGCCGGCACTTACACCGTGACCGAGAAAGTTACCGACAGCGTCAGTGGCGCGACCAACACCAAGACGGCATCGGTGACGGTCTCCAGCGGTGGCGGTGGCGGCAACGTGCTGCAGAACGGCGTGGCCCTGACCGGCCAGTCCGCCGCGAAGGGTGCACAGCTGGCCTATACCGTGGTGATTCCGGCCGGCGCCACCAACTTGGTGATCTCCGAGTCCGGTGGTACGGGTGATGCGGATCTCTACACCAAGTTCGGTTCCGCACCGACCCTGACCAGCTATGACTGCCGTCCGTACGTCACCGGCAACACTGAAAGCTGCACCGTTGCTGCGCCGCAGGCAGGCACCTACTACGTCATGGTGAACGCCTATGCCGCATTCTCCGGCCTCAGCGTCAAGGCTGTATGGAGCACCGGTGGCGGTGGTGGTGGCAATGTGCTGCAGAACGGCACCCCGGTGACCGGTCTGGCAGCGACCACCGGCAATGCCGTGAACTACACGATGGTCGTGCCCTCGGGCGCCACCAACCTGAAGTTCGCGATCTCCGGTGGTACCGGTGATGCCGACCTCTATGTGAAGCGCGGTTCGGCGCCGACCACCAGCAGCTACGATTGCCGTCCGTATGTCACCGGCAACACCGAAACCTGCACCATATCGCCGTCGACGGCTGGCACCTACTACATCATGGTGCGTGCCTACAGCAGCTACACCGGCGTCAAGTTGACCGGCACCTACACGCCGTAAGTGGACAAGCGGGACGCGCACGGATGCGCACCAGTCGCTGACATGATGTCGGTGGCCGTGCCCGCAGTTGGTTGAGAAGTACCGCGCATCAGGGCAGGCACGGATGCATGCCGGCAACACGTCAAGGACAAGAGGCCCGCCCGGCAACGAGCGGGCCTCTTTTTCTGTTCCGGCGGATATCCGCAGCGCGCACGCAGGCGATGTATCGTTGGCGTTCCCCACTGAAGGATCCGAACGATGCTTCGATTCACGCCCATCCCGTTCCTGCTCCTGCTCGGAGCGACCAGCGCCAGCATGGCGACGTCCGCAGCCGTCGTGCCACCGCAGCAGCCGGCCATGCAGGCACTGGCCAGTGCACCGAGTGAAGCCGCATTGCGCGCCACGATTGCCAGCCTGGTCGGCTTCGGCACCCGGCACACACTGTCCGATACGAAATCCGATCACCGCGGCATCGGTGCCGCGCGACGCTGGGTGAAATCCCGCTTCGAGGCGATCGCCCATGATTGCGGCGGGTGCATCGAAGTGGTCACACCGTCACGGACCTTCAGCGGCAAACGCATTCCCGTCCCCACCGAAGTGATGGACGTGGTCGCGATCAAACGTGGCAAGGGCGATTCGAAACGGGTCATCGTGATGACCGGCCATCTCGATTCGCGGGTTACCGATGTGATGAACAGTCACAGTGATGCGCCCGGCGCGAACGATGATGCCTCGGGCGTTGCCGCACTGATGGAAGCGGCGCGGCTGCTGTCCAAGCAGGACAACGATGCCACCCTGGTGTTCGCCGCGCTGTCCGGCGAGGAGCAGGGCCTGTACGGCGGCAAGGTGCTGGCCGATTACGCGGTGGCGCAGGGCTGGCAGGTCGAGGCCGAACTCAACAACGACATCGTCGGCAACAGCCGTGGTCAGAACGGCGTGATCGACAACACCAGCGCGCGCGTGTTTTCCGAGGGCACCAAGAGCAACGAGACGCTGGCCCAGGCGAACTACCGTCGTTATCACGGCGGCGAGGTGGATTCGCCCTCGCGCAACCTCGCCCGCTTCATGGCGACGATCGCCGACGACTACCTGCCGGACTTCCATGTGCGGATGATCTATCGCACGGACCGCTACAGCCGTGGCGGCGATCAGGTGCCGTTCCTCGAGGCGGGTTATCCGGCGGTGCGGGTGACCGAAGGCCACGAGGATTATACCCGCCAGCACCAGGACCTGCGCCGCGGACATACCGATCAGGACCGCGACGTGCGCTACGGCGATACCATCGACGGCATCGACTTCCGTTACCTCGCCCGCGTCACCGCGCTCAACACACTGACCATGGCCGCGCTGAGCCGTGCGCCGGCGCCGCCAACCGGGATTGCCATCGACGGCGCACTGGCCACCGACACCACCGTGAAGTGGACCAAGGTACCCGCTGCGGCCGGCTACCGCGTGCATTGGCGCGACACCACCGCGCCGCAATGGCAACACCAGCGCGCCGTGGGCGATGTCGATCAGCTGGTGCTGAAGGATGTGGTGATCGACGACTGGTTCTTCGGCGTCTCTGCGGTCTCGGCCGACGGCTACGAAAGCCCGGTGGTTTTTCCGGGTGATGCCGGCAGTTTTCTACGCTCACCGGCGGCACCGAGTGCCGCTGCGAACGTCAAGTAGGTTGCGCGGGACTGGCATGCAAGCCCGCTGGCCTGCTAAAAAGCCTTGCGGGCACGCCATGGGGGAGTGAGCCGTCGCGGTGCCTCGGCGCACCGCCTCATTGGACGACAGCAAGGACTTCTCATGACCCGCAGATCCCTGATGCCGGCGCTCGCGCTGCTGGCAGCGTTCGGCTATGTCTCGTGGACTCCGCCAGCGCTTGCCGCTGCAGGCGACGAGCCATCGACCAGCAGCGAACGTGCCGCAAAAGTCGAGACTTTTATCGGCTCGCTGCACCCGAGCACCGGCAGCATTTCGATTCCAGCGGCCAAGGCATCGCTGCTGCTCGCGCCGGGCTACAGCTTCCTGCCGGCGCGGGATGCCCAGCGCGTGCTCAGCGAACTGTGGAGCAATCCGCCCGATCATGACGTGCTGGGCATGATCCTGCCGGGCACCGACCCGCATGTGCTGCTCGACAACCGCGACTGGGCCGTCGTGGTGACCTACACCGCCGATGGCTATGTGTCCGATGCCGACGCCGCGAAAATCGACTACACGGAGATGCTGCAGAAGATGCAGAAAGGCGCCGAGGAATCGAATCCGGAGCGCCTGAAGCAAGGCTACCCGGCGATCGAACTGGTCGGCTGGGCCGAACCACCGCATTACGACGACGCATCTCACAAGCTGTACTGGGCGCGCGACCTGAAGTTCACGAAGGCGGACGGCACCGCCGAGGGCCAGTCGCTGAACTACGACATCCGCGTGCTGGGCCGCCGTGGCTACCTGTCGCTCAATGCGGTAGCCCCGATCGACGAGCTGGACAAGGTTCGCGCCGACATGCCGCAGGTGCTGGCGATGACCGAGTTCGACACCGGCGAGCGCTACGCCGACTACGACAGCAAGACCGACAAGCTCGCCGCCTACGGCATCGCCGCGCTGGTCGCCGGCGGCATTGCCGCCAAGGCCGGCCTGTTCGCCAAGCTCGGCCTGATGCTGCTGGCGCTGAAGAAATTCATCATCATCGGCATCGCGGCGATCGCCGGTATGTTCCGCAAGCTGTTCAACCGCAGCAAGGCCAAATGATGCTGAGCCGATCAACCACGGTCGGCATGCCAGGGGTCACTCCACGCGCACACCCAGCCCGGCCAGCCGGCGCAAGCCGTCCACGCTGGGTTGCAGCGCACGACTGCGGCTGATCCGGCGCAGCCAGCCGGCCTCCAGCATCGCCTCGGTCAGCGCCACGCCGAGCGGTCCACCCACGTGCAGGCGACGCTCGGTCCAGTCCAGGCAACCACGGCCGCGCAGGGTCAGCAGGCGTTCCGTTGACAGCGCCTGCCAGCCCGCCTGCATCAGCGCATCCACCGCCGTCGGCAGCAGGCACAGGCCATCGCTTCTGGATTGCAGCCAGCCGCGCTCCAGCCACGCCTCGCATATCGCCACACCAAGTTGTCCGGCCAGATGGCGGTAGCAGTTTCGCGCGCGGCAGAGTGCAAGGTCGACAGTCGCCGTGCGCAACGCGCGCGGCGTCCGCGGCAACGCCATCGACTCCAGCCAGGCCGCCACGTCGTCGTCGGCAAGCCGGTAATAACGATGGCGACCCTGCACATGCACGCCGAGCAGGCCGCCCTCCAGCAATCGCTTCAGGTGTGCGCTGGCAGTGGCCGCGCCGACCCCGGCAGCCTGCGCCAGTTCGCCGGCAGGGCGCGCACTGCCGTCCATCAGTGCCAGCAGCATCGCCGCGCGTGCCGGCTCGGCCAGCAACGCGCCAAGTTCGGACAGCTGATAGCGATTGAGCGATGTGGCTTCGGGCATGCACGCAGTCTAGTCGGTGGCTCCACGCGCATGCTTCGCCGCCTGGCGAAGCATGCGCGCCATCAGCGCTGCCCGGATCGCCGGCCATTCGCTGTCGATGATCGAAAAATAGACGGTATGCCGCACCCTTCCCGTCCCGGGAATGATCATGTGATTGCGGAACGTGCCCTCTTCCCGCGCGCCCAGGCGCAGGATCGCCTGGCGCGACTGCTGGTTGAGCGAATCGGTCTTCAGCTCGACGCGATTCGCCCCGAGCACCTCGAACGCATGGGTCAGCAGCAGCAGTTTCGCCTCGGTGTTGGCGCCGCTGCGCTGATGACCTGGCGTGAGCCAGGTCCAGCCGATCTCGAGCCGTCGATGGCTGGCTTCGATGTTGGCGTAACGGGTGCTGCCGATCACCTGGTCGCTGGCCTGCTCGATGATGACGAACGGCAGCGAAGCGCCCCGTCGCTGTTCATCCAGCGCCGTCAGCACATAGGCCTGCATGTCTGCGGGCGTGCGCAGCGGGTTGGGTATCCAGCGCCACAGCACCGCTTCAAGCCCCACCCGTGCCAGCGCCGCGACGTGCTCGAGCGTCAGCGGTTCCAGTCGCACGGTCTTGCCGGCGAGGGTGACCGGTTCCATCTTCATCGGGCTGGCAGACTTCATCGCGCACGCTCATCAGGCAGTTCGAGGGGGTGCCGCATGCTCCGCTATTTGCATGGCGTCGTCGGGCCTTGCCGGGGTCAGCCGCGTGGCTTGGCCCGATGCGTCGGCGTCGCCGTCCACGGATCGTCCGGCCACGGGTGGCGCGGGTAGCGGCCTTTCAGTTCCCTGCGCACTTCCGGATAGGTGCGTTCCCAGAAGCCTTTCAGATCCTGCGTGACCTGGATCGGCCGGCCCGCCGGCGACAGCAGGTGCAAGGTCACCGGAATGCGTCCGCCGCCCACCCGCGGCGTGTCGGCCAGGCCGAACAGTTCCTGCAGCTTCACTGCCAGCACCGGCGGTTCGTCGGGTGGGTATTCGAGTCGGCGGCTTTGCCCGCTGGGCACGCTGAGGCTGTCCGGTGCCTGTGCATCCAGCAACCGTCGCTGCTCGAAGTCGAACAGCGCGCCGAGCGCCTGCGACAGTTCCTCCGTACCCAGCGCATCGAGCCGGTGCTTGCCATTCAAGTACGGCGCCAGCCACTGCTCGAGCGTGGCGAGCAGTCGGGCGTCGGAGACATCCGGCAGCTGCTGCTCCGGCATCCACTCGCGCAGCGCCTGCATGCGCGCGCGCAGGCGTCGCGCGTGCTCGCTCCACGGCAGCACAGCGAGGCCCCTGGAACGCACCGCCGCGAGCAGCGCCGGCAATCCGTCCTGCGCTTTCACCGGCACGCTGCGCCGTTCCAGCACGATCGCGCCGAAGCGGCGTTCCTCGAACGCTTCCGCCGCGTTGCGTTCGTCGTTCCAGCGCAGCGTGCGCTCACGCACGAACTGCTGCGGGTAGTCGCGCTCCAGCACCCGCGGGTCCAGCGGCGCCGCGGCGAGGATCAGGCTGTCGCGCGCCTCGAAGCGCAGGTCCAGCACGACCAGCCATGGCTCGCCCAGCAAGACGGTGTTGTCATGCAGCCGCGCGCCACGGCCGTTGGCGAGCGTGTAGCGCAGCGGCTGGTTGTCGTCGCGATGCGCGATCCGGTCGGGGAACGCGTGCAACAGCAGGTCGCCCACGGCGTGACTGTCCGGCACCCCGCTCGCCGCGCTACGGACGTCCAGACGTCTGCGCCAGCCCTTGCTCGCCTGCTCGATCGCCGCCAGTGCCGCAGCATCCGCGCCACTGCGACCACCAGCCATGGAGGGCTCCGTGTCGCGAGCGAAGGATGCGCGCGCGCGACCGCCCGCGCCGTGGCGATCGCGCCAGCCATGCAGGGCCGCGACGCGCACGCGGAAATCGTCGCTGCGCGTCTGCTCGCCGCGCAACGGCGAGCGCGCTTCCATCAGCGCCAGCAAGTCGGCGATCAACGCACGCAGTTCGCCCGGTGCGCGCAACGCCGCGGCGGCGAGACGCGGCGTTGCGCCGAGTTCCAGCATCCGCCGGCCCAGCGCGGTGATGCGCTGGCTGGCGTCGAGCGCACCGAGGCGGGCCAGCAGTTCGCGCGCCTGGGCCAGCGCGCCGGGCGGCGGCGGATCCAGCCACGGCAATTGCGCGCTTCCCCACGCAGCCAGTTCCAGCGCAAGGCCGGACAGTTCGGCCTGGCTGATCTCCGCCGAGCGCGCCGCATCGAGCCGCTTGCTTTGCGGCCACAGGCGGTACGCCGTCCCTTCCGCCACGCGGCCGGCACGACCGGCACGCTGGTCGGCGGAAGCCTGCGAGATATGGACCGTCTCCAGCCGGGTGAAGCCGGAATTCGGATCGAAGCGCGGTTCGCGCGCGAGCCCGCTGTCGATCACCGCGCGGATACCCGGCAAGGTGACGCTGGATTCGGCCACGTTGGTGGCCAGCACGACACGCCTCATACGAGCTTGCCGCGTGCCCGGCTCGGCCGGACTCAGCGCGAACTGTTGCTCGGCCAGCGACAGCTCGCCGTGCAGCACCACCACCTCGACATCCTCGCGATCGAGACTCTGCCCGAGTATCGCCTGCACGCGCGCGATCTCGCGTTGGCCGGGCAGGAAAGCCAGCACGTCGCCAGCACAGTCTTCCAGCGCCTGTCGCGCCACCCGCGCGAGTTGATGCTCGATGCTTTCCTGCGCGCGCGCCGGCGGGTAGTCGATGCGCACCGGATAACTGCGGCCGGGGCTGCAGAGGCGCGGTGCGTCCAGCCACTGCGCGATGCGCTCGCCATCGATGGTGGCCGACATCACGAGCAGGCGCAGTTCGGGCCGCAGCGTCGCCTGCACATCCAGCGCCAGCGCGGCACCAAGATCGCCGGCAAGATGGCGCTCGTGGAATTCGTCGAACAGGATCGCGCCGATGCCGCCCAGTTCCGGATCGTCCTGGATCAGCCGCGTCAGAATGCCTTCGGTCACCACCTCGATCCGCGTGGCCGCACTCACGCGCGATTCGAAGCGGATGCGATAGCCGACGCTGCGACCGATCTCCTCGCCCAGTTGCTGCGCCATGAACTGAGCGGCCGCGCGCGCGGCGATGCGGCGTGGTTCCAGCATCAGGATCTTCCGCCCCGCCAGCCATGGCGCATCGAGCAAGGCCAGCGGTACCTGGGTGGTCTTGCCGGCACCCGGCGGCGCCTCCAGCACCAGCCGCGGATGCGCGGCGAGCGCCGCGCGGATTTCCGGCAGCAGCGGGGTGATCGGAAAGCTGGGCGTGGCTGCAGTCATCCACGCCGATGATAACGGCTGTCGCACGTGGCCTGCGCAGCCAGGCCACGTGCGACGAAGCTTGCCTGGCGCGTCTCAGCGCGGCGCTGGTGCGACCAGGGTGATGGCGAGGTCGGCTAGCGCAGGCACGCTTCTTCCTGCTTGCGCGCAGCGTCGATGCTGCCCAGCTGATTGCTGTGCTTGCGCGCTTCCAGGATCACCTGCCAGTTGCGTTCGCACAGGCTGCCGTGCCGCAGGCCCTGTTTCCACGACTGCGTCGCCAGATCCTGCGCGTTGCTGTAATCGGACTGGCGCAGCGCCTGCTCGGCATGTTGTTGCAACTGTTCCGGCCAGCTCGGCGCGATCGGTGCCGACAGGGGCGTGATCACGGCCGGCGCGGGTGGCTCGAAGGACGCCGGCATGGTCGCCTTGCCCGGTAGCGAACCGGGCGTGCTGCCGGACGCGCGCAGCGGTGCCAGCGATTCGAACTTGTTCTGGTAATCGTCGGTGATCTGCTTGGCATCCTCGCTGCCACGAATCACCCGTGGCGTGATCAGCACGATCAGCTCGGTGCGGTTGCGGCTGCGGCTGGTGTTGCCGAACAGCCGGCCGAATATCGGAATGCGGTTGATCCCCGGAATGCCGGTATCGGTGGTGCCCTCGGCCTGCTGGATCAGGCCACCCAGCAAGACCGTCTGGCCGCTCTGCACGGCCACCTGGGTCGCCAGCTTGCGATCGGAGATGGTGGCATTGCCGTTGACCAGCGCCACCGTCTTGTCGGCCTGACTGACTTCCTGGCTGATGTTCATGTAGACCAGGCCGCCGGGATTGATCCGCGGTTGCACGTTGAGGATCACGCCGGTGTTCAGATAGCTGACCTGGCTGAAGCTGGTGCCGGTGCCGATGCCGGTGTTCACGCTGGTCTGGTTGATCGGAATCTGGTCGCCGACCTGGATGCTCGCCATCTGATTGTTCAGCACCACCATCGACGGCGCCGACAGCGTCTTGGTGTTGCCGCTGGTTTCCATCGCGCGCACGGCAACCTGCAGGTTGCTGTTGAGGAACGAATAGAAGAACG
>DAIMGD010000036.1:12360-14160 GCA_036724165.1 Rhodanobacter sp. | reverse complement strand
TTGCGGGCTGCCCAGCCTCATGTGAATGCCACGCCCGTCAACCGCGCCGACACATCCCACAGCCGTGCAGCCACGGCTGCGTCGCATGCCTTGCGGCTTACCTTCGCCGGTGCCGGCGCACCCTTGAGTTCGTAGAAACCACCCGGGCCGTAATAGCCGCAGGGTTGCGCATCCGGCGAGGTGGCGGCATACAGCGTGGGCAGTGCACCGCCGGCAGCGGATTGGCTGATCAGCGGCTGCATCAGCGTGCTGACTTTCCAGAAAAATCCGTTGCTGCTGGGGCCGTTCGCAATCAGCTCGGTGCGTGCATAGCCGGGATGCGCGGCATTGCTCATCAGCCCCCAGCCGTTCGCGTCGCTGCGTCGCTGCAGTTCACGCGCGAACATCAGCATCGCCAGCTTGGACTGGCTGTAGGCTTTCCAGGGACGATAGTGGCGTTCACCCTGCAGGTCGTCGAAATCGATCCGGCCCTGCTGATGCGCCAGGCTGCTCAGGTTGACCACCCGCGGCGCCGATGCACGGCGCAGCAGCGGCAGCAGCTGCGCGGTCAACGCATAGTGACCGAGATAGTTGGTGCCCAGCTGCATCTCGAAACCGTCGACGGTGATCTGCCGTGTCGCCAGCGCCATCACGCCCGCGTTGTTGATCAGCAGGTCGAGCGGGCGACCTTCGGCAATCCGCCGCTTCGAGAAATCGGCGACCGAGGCGAGGCTGGCCAGATCCAGCAGTTCGAAACGGATATTCGCCTTCGACGACAGCGCGCGGATACGGGCAAGCGCGTCGCGCCCCTTGTCCGCATTGCGTGCGGCAAGAATGACTTCGCCGCCGGCCTGCGCCAGGGCCAGTGCCGTCTCGTAACCGAGGCCGCTGTTGGCGCCGGTGATAACCGCGAGCTTGCCGTGTTGGGAAGGGATATCGCGGGTGGTCCAGGCGCTCATGCGGCGTGTCCCTGCGTAGTGTGGATCGAGTGATGCGTGGCGGGATCGGCTTCGAATGCACGCCACCACGGCGTTTGCGGAACGGAATCGGGACGCACCGTTTCGCCCGGCCGCGGCTGCAGCAGATGCACGCCCTGCTCCGCCGCCAGCGCGCGCACGCGCTCGGCCGGCTCGTCCCAGCGATGCATGGCGAGGTCGAACGTGCCCCAGTGCACCGGCAGCATCGTCCTGCCGCGCACCAGTTGATGCGCGGCGATGGACTGCTCCGGCTGCATGTGCACGTCCGGCCACAGTTCGTTGTAGGCACCGCATTCGATCAAGGTGAGATCGAACGGCCCGTAACGCTCGCCGATCTGCGCAAAGCCCGCATGCATGCCGGTGTCGCCGCTGAAGAACAGCCGCTCGCGCGTGCCGAGCACGGTCCATGATGCCCACAGCGTCGAGTTGCCATCGCGCAGGCCGCGGCCGGAGAAATGCTGCGCCGGCGTGGCGGCGAACGTGAGTGGCCCGAAGCTCGCTTCCTGCCACCAGTCCAGCTCGACGACGCGAGCGGCATCCACGCCCCAGGCGAGCAGGCGTTTGCCCACGCCGAGCGGTGTATAGAAGCGCTCGACCTTGCCGGCCAGCGCGCGGATGGTGTCGCGATCCAGATGGTCGAAATGATCGTGCGACAGCAGCACCGCATCGATCCGCGGCAGCTGCGCCACCGTCAGCGCCGGCGGCGTGAAGCGTTTCGGCCCCGCGAACGGCAGCGGCGAGGCACGCTCGCTCAGCACCGGATCGGTCAGCAGGCGCAGGCCGTCGATCTCGATCAATGCGGTGGAATGGCCGAGCCAGGTCACCTGCAGGGCCTGCGAGGCCG
>DAIMGD010000036.1:0-12350 GCA_036724165.1 Rhodanobacter sp. | reverse complement strand
AGGCCGGGCCACTCGACACGTCCGCACGCACCGGCGTTACCGGCAGCGTACCGCGCGGCTTGCGCCGAATGCCGCGATTCACCCAGAACTCGCGGATCACGGCACGCAGGCTGCCCGCGCGGGTATCAGCCACATTGCGGAAACGGCCGTCGCGCCAGGCGACTGCGCCGGCATGGCCGGCATCCGCCGGTGCACGACGCGCCAGCACGCACCACGCCGCGAATGCGAGACAAGCCACGCCAACAACGACCAGGCTGGTTACCATCATGGGAGACTCCGCCAACAAGTAAACGATTCCGTGTACTTTATGCCGGCCCGCAAAAAAAGTAAACTACTCCGTATACTTTTCAGGAAGACGACTCTTGAACCGCAGCCTCAACAAGCGCAACGCCATGCTCGACGCCGGCATCGCCGAACTTGCCGAACAGGGGCTGGCCGGCGCCAGCATGGAATCCATTGCCACGCGCGCCGAGGTTTCCAAGCGCACGCTGTACAAACACTTCCCGTCCAAGGACGCCGTGTTCGAGGCGGTGCTGGCGCTGCTGATCGAGCGGGTCGAGCCGCTCGGCAAACTGCACTACGACAAACAGCGTGACTTTGCCGAGCAGCTGCGCGAGATCGCCGCACAGGAAATGCAGCTGATCTGCGATCCCGACTTCGTGCGGCTGAGCCGCGTGCTGATGGTCGAGTGCATGCGCTCGGAAGAACGCAGCCTGACCCTGATGGCGCAGTTCGGCGAAAAGGAGAACGGCCTGTTCCGCTGGTTCAGCGAGGCCGGCAAGGCCGGCAAACTGGGCAAGCTCGACCCGCGCGCCATCGCCGATGTGTTCGTGGCGATGCTGAAATCATGCATCTACTGGCATTCGGTGATCGCGTGGCAGCCCGCGCCAACCAAGGCCGTGCAGAAACGGATCATCGACGAGGCCTGCCTTACCTTGATGAGCCGCCTGCAAAAGCCCGGCGCGCGCTGAGCCGGCGGTCTTTCGTACGATCCCGATGGCGCGCAGCGAAGCCTGCGCTCAGGGCGCCGAGGTCTCACCTCACTGCGTCGCTTTGCTGTCGGACTGGTCGTGCGGCATGCTCGCCTCGCGTTTGGCCCGGAACGGGCTGTCTGGATACCAGTGCGGCCACACACCGGCCTGACTCAGGTGCTGCCCCAGCACATACAGCGCCTGCGTATCCTCAAGGATGCCAGCGAGATCCCAGTTCGGATTGAACACGTCGTCCGGCGTGTGATAGCGGTGCGAGGTATAGTCCTCCGCACCTTTTTCACCAGCCGGCTTGCCGCCCTTCAGCAGATCCAGCCCCGAACTGGCCAGCATCGCCGGCACGCCGACCTTGGCGAAGTTGAAGTGATCGGAGCGGAAATAAAATCCGTTCTCGGGGGTCGTCTCCGGCGAGATCGTCCGGCCCTGCGCCTTCAGCACGTCGGCCAGCATGTCTTCCAGTTGCGACTGGCCCTTGCCGATCACCGTCATGTCGTGGGCGCGGCCGATGATCGGCAACGCGTCGACCGCGATATCGGCCACCGTCTTGTCCAACGCGAACACCGGCCTGGCTGCGTAATATTGCGAACCGAGCAGGCCCGACTCCTCCAGCGTGGGCATGAAGAACAGCACGCTGCGTTGCGGCGGCGTCTGCTGGTGCGCGAACGCGTCGGCAAGCTCCAGCAGCATGCTCAGGCCGGTGCCGTTGTCGATCGCACCGCTGAAAACCTGATGACCCTTGCGTGTCGGGTCGGTGCCCAGGTGATCCCAGTGCGCGGTATAGATCACCGCTTCATCGGGCTTGCTGCTGCCCTTGACCATCGCCAGCACATTGCGTGATTCGATGTGGCCGATCTTGTTGCGCAGGCTTACCGAGGCGGTCGCCTGCAACGGCACGGCCTTGAAGCCGGGTTTCGCCGCGTCCTTCTCGAGCCGGCTGAAATCAAGACCGGCCGCGGCAAACAGCCGGATGGCGGCATCGCGCGTGAGCCAGCCCGCCACCGGCAGACGCGGCGAAGGATCGACGCTGGCAGGCAGGCTGAGCTGCGCGCCGTTGCCACTGTTCTGCAGCACGCTCCACGGATAGCCGGCGGCGGCATCGCTGGTATGCACGATGAAACAGGCGGCGGCACCCTTGAGCGCGGCCTCGGCGTATTTATAGGTCCAGCGGCCGTAGTAGGTCATCGCGCGGCCGTTGAACAGTTTCGGGTCCAGCGTGGCGAAGCCCGGATCATTGACCAGCACGATCACCGTCTTGCCCTTCACGTCGACGCCCTGGTAATCGTTCCAGTGCCAGTTCGGCGCATCGGCGCCATAGCCAAGGAAGATCACCGGCGACTTCTTCAGATCGACCGATGCTTTCGCCTGCAATGTCCCGACCACCATGTCGCTGCGGTAGGCGAACTTCGTGTCCTTGCCATGTGCCGAGATGTCCAGCGTGACATCGGTATTCAACAGCTGGGTCGAGTCGGCCGGCACCGCCTGGAACCACGAGCCGTGGTTGCCCGGCTGCAGTCCCATGCGCTGGTACTGCGCGATCAGCCAGCCGGTGGTGCGCTGCTCGGCGGCCGTACCGGGCTTGCGGCCACCGAACGCATCCGAGCTGAGCGTCTTGTCGAACTGCGCAAAATCCGCGGCATTGATCTGTGGCGCCAGTGCAGCTGCCGGTGGGTTTCTGCCGGCGGCTGGTGGCGCCGCTTGCAGCGTGCCGGCGGCGAGCAGGCTCGCGGCGATGAAAAAAACGCATGGCGTGACACGCATCGGAAGCTCCTGCAACTGCGGACAAGTCACCTTTTTAACGCGACCGTTCACGACTGTCCACGACTGTCCCTGAAAGCTGCGTACGCTGCGCTATAGATCCGGCCCGTAAATGCGTTGTCTCCACCGTTCGTCGTGAGCGTGGCGAGGTGAAATCGAAGGGCAAGTGTGCACACTGCTTCCGAACCGGATCTACAGTGCCGCCGCGTTTGCGAGAGACCGCACGGCCAAGTCACGCACGCCATGCCGCGATCGACGATGACGCCACCGTATGCTTTTGGGTAGATTGCACGCATCCCGCCCCTGCGCCGGCGTTGCCGGTCGCCAACCCGCTGCGGAACCTGTCAGCACCCACGACGAGAACAACATGCCCAGGATTGATGTGACCAGCGTCGCCGAGCGCAAAGGCTCGAATTACCCGGTACCGTTTGCGGAACATGCCGGCATGCGTATCAAGCAGGCGCTTGGCAATGCCGGCGGCCTGACCGACTTCGGCGTCAACCTCACGCGGCTCCCGCCGGGCGCGTGGTCGAGCCAGCGGCATTGGCATACCCACGAGGATGAATTCGTCTATGTGCTGTCGGGCACACTGACGCTGATCACGGACGCAGGCGAACAGACGCTGCATGCAAACGATTGCGCGGCCTTTCCCAAGAACATTCCCGACGGCCACCACCTGATCAATCGCAGCGAGGAAATGGCCATCTATCTGGAAATCGGCAGCCGCGCCGAGCATGACGCCTGCAATTATCCCGACATCGATCTGCATGCCCATTCGCAGGACGGTTATACGCACAAGGATGGAACGCCTTACCGCTGATCATCCAGCTGGGCATGCCGCGACACAAACGCCTCCAGCGGGATCAACCTGCTCTCAGGCACTCTTCCGCGCTGGCGCTGACGCTGACCCGGTTGCGGCCTTCGCGCTTGGCCCGGTACAGCGCGTCATCGGCATGGACCAGCAGTTGACGCAACTCGTAGCCGGAGCGATCGCTGGTGGCCACGCCGAAGCTGGCGGAGATCGGGATCCCGGGCGCGTCATCGCCACCGGAGGCGGTGGCAATTGCCAGGCGGATCAGCTCGACCCGGTTGACGACCTGATCCAGTGAGCATTCGGGCAGCAGGATGCCGAATTCCTCGCCACCGAGGCGGCCGAAGATATCGGTCGAGCGCAGATGCGCCTGACAGGCGGCAACGGCGCGTTTCAACACGCGATCGCCCACCGCATGTCCATGCGTGTCATTGACGACCTTGAAATGGTCCAGGTCGATCAGCACCAGGCAGGCCTCCCGCGCTGACTTCCGGCAGTATTGCAACTGCTGCTCGGCGGCATTGACGAAGTGCTGCCGGTTGAAGATGCCGGTCAAGCCGTCACGCCGTGCCAGCTTCATGAAACGCAACTGCGAACGCTTGATCCGGTAGGTCCACAGCACGATGAACGCCAGCACTGTCAGCAACAGGATGATCGACAACCGGCTGGTTTCCATCGCCTTCTTGGCCAGCGCATCCTGCAGCGTGAGGATCTGGTTCTGCTTGTTGAGCGTGTCGATCTGCAGCTTCTTCGCCAGCACCTGCTGCTTGACGGTCTGGTAGGCGAGTGCCTTCGCGCTGACCTCATTCAAATAGCCCTTGTCGGCCGCCATGTACTTTTCGTGGTAGGTGAGCGCGGTCGCCATGTCACCGCTTTTCTGAGCTATGAGATAGAGCAACTCGTAGGCCGTGATCAGTGGCTCGGAATATTCATTCTTGATGCCGCCCTGAACAGCATTGAGGGCAAACTGCTTTGCCGGTTCAATCTCGCCTCTTTTCCAGTAAGCCTGAGCCAGGGAAGCATCAAACACCGATATCAAAGACATATACCGGGTACTCTGCAAATCGGCATAGTTTTTCTGCAGCAATTTGATGGCGGCCGCGGGCTGATCATGCTGGGTATAAAATGCTGCCACATAAGAGCGAATCGCATTGGCGAAAATGGGCTCTCCGGCACTGACACAAATATCTATACCATCCTGAAATGGCTTGCCGAGTGACTGCAGCTTGCCGCCCCTGTAAAGGGCCTCGAGCCTTACGGTCGTGGCTTTGCAAATATTTACGTTGGATGAGTCTTCCTTGATCAATTGATCGGCATACCCCGCAGCCAGATCATATTGCCCGGCCTGAATATACAGTTGCGATGCAATACCGAGGGCCTGCACGCGCGCACTTTTATCAGTCACCTGTGGTAATTGATCGAGCAATTGGTTCAGCCGCGAAAAGGCTTCCTCGTAGTGAATTCCGTTTCCCAACAGATTGACTGCAGTGACGCCCGCACGAAATCGCAAGGTGGCATTGGCAGACTGGGCAATAACCGCATTCAATTCCGGCATCGCAGCCGCGTAGTCGCCGTGATAGGCGGACTGCCACGCGTTGAGATAAAGCAGATATAACCGCTGTTCCGGCGACAGTTTCGCTGTGTCGCTATTCAGCCGCTGCATGAGTACCAAAAAATCAGCATGGCTAGACGTTTTGATGCTGTCAGCCTGGTCAAGCAGCTGGGCAGCGCCACCATCAACCACGGGCACGGCCGCCAGGGCCGTGCCCGCGAACAAGACCGCGAACAATGCGCATCCGATGAAGAACACCCGAAACTGCTTGCTCGCGTTAAACATCGACTAGCCTAACGAAGCCATGGCGTGAAATGCCGCGCGTGCAGCGATCTCTTCGCCATCTCGCGACGGGCTATCTTCCTTGTCGTCCTCATCTTCCTTTTCTGGAAACAATAAACAGCAATATGGAGTTTGCCCCAGCAATTTTTCGATCTGCTGACCATCCTTTGCAAGAATTGCAGCACTCAACTCCGGACCAATCTGCTCACTTGCCAATGCGAGTTCCACTTCGCCCTGCGAAGCGTGACGCAACTTCGCGTTCCCGCCGATCTTTTCAAGAAAATCGATAACGTTCGACATATATAATCCCCCTGGCAGTTGACCATTTCGATAACACATTTGGCCGATTCAACGGCCGGATACACTTTAAAACCTGTCTCCCGACAACATCAGATGCAAGGCAAGAGCACTGTGCCGACATAAAACCATGGCGCGACCCGAAGCAGAGTAACCGTGCTTCATGCCAATGCTTCCAGTTGCTTCTGATCGTTGGCATGACTCGTCGCCCGCCACTCCGGATCGATCTGGACGCGGGCCAGCGCGAGCTCCACGTCGTTCTGCGAAGAATGACGCAGCTGCGCGTCCCGGCCCATCCGTTCAAGAAAAGCGATCACGTTCGACATCAGTCTCCCCTTAACGACTTTCAGTTCGATGCTTGATTCACGTACCACGATGACCGATGCACCGACCAGATACGTTTGGACGAAAGCACCTCATTGCCTGCCCCATCCATGCATGGCGTGAAGCCCACAGCGGAAACCATGCGTTCAACCGCAGGATAGAGCATCGAACATTCCACCCATATTTCGTCGATCGATGACACAGCGAAGACTCTATTCATCAAAGCCGCGAGCGCTTCCCGCGCAAACCCCCGTGAGCCGGCCCCGGGATTCAATACTATGCCTACTTCCAGCCGGAGAGCCTCAGCATCGTACCGCGACGTACCACAAATGCCCACGGGCTTCCGTGTCGCCTTCTCCAGTATCGCCAAAAAACGCCATCTGAGGGACGGTTCACGCTGCCGAACAACGATTTTGCGAAATTTGCTGGCTGCCTGTTCTGTGGAAAGCGGTGGCGCGATGAAACGCATGGTCTCCGGGTCGGTATAAAGCCCATGGAACAACGCGCCATCACCCTCGTCCAACGGGCGAAGATGCAACCTCTCGCTCTCGAAATCGAACGCCGACGGGTCGATTGCGCTCACGCGACTGTCGCCCCATGGCTGCTTGCCAGGTCAAGCGCGGCAAGCCGTGCGCGGATCGCGGGATCAGCTTCCATGGCCCGCGCGGGCGGAATCACCAGTGTGTCAGGCATGCCGATGTCCGCCTGCGGCAGCTCACCGAGCTTGATCCGCTCGATCCGTGCCTGCTGAATCGGCAGTGTTGCCGTGCGATAGATGATCACCTCATGATCCCGCGGGTAGTCGCGTGCAAGTATGTCGACCAGCACCTGGCGATAGGCCGATCCGGTAGTGAAACGCGCCAGCGATTGATCGCCGGCCAGCCCCGCCTGCCACAGCACCAGATAGGCCGTCGGGTCGATGCGGCGTTTGTACAGCATCAGCTGGCTCGCTTCGAAATGCTGGCAGCCATAGGTGCCGGGGTCGATGCCGAGATCCGCATACAGGCAATCCTCGGCGGAAATACCCGGCTCCATATGCGCCGGATAACCCTCGCTGCGAGCGACCTTGATGGATTTGTGCGGCGCCCAGGCGAACACGCCGGGATGGCCGTAGAAAACCCCGCATACCTGCCTGCCTGCGCGCACTTCGGTCAGGATGGCGTCCACCATTTTTCGGTAGGTCTGCATGCGTGATGTGCCTTCCCGGTAGAACGGCTGCAGGCTGCGCACATCTGCATTCATCCGACCCAGCCACAATTCCACGATGCCATCGGAAACCCCGGCGAACACCACGTCCGACTGTTCGATATGGCTGCGCGCCAGCGGGCTGATGTGAGAGCCCAGGGTCATGCCGATACCTACGCAGACCAGGCTTCCGGTGGAACGGATTGCATTCATTTACGTGCTTGCTCGTCGTGGATGTGAAAACCGAAGGGTTCTGCCACACGCATGAATCATCGCCCGGGAGTTATCCCGGAGAATCGATTCGCCATCATGAAGCCCCCTTCATTACACCGTTGCCAGCCATGTTCGCCAACGCATCTGCCCGGTGAAGTTACCCATGAAGGCAGCGCCAAAGCAAGCATCGCCGTTCCGATCCTGTCCGTGGCTAGCTGCCCGCCAGCCGCCAGTGCCCGAGGATCTGGTATTCGCCCTGTCCGACCACATGGTGCAGCAGCGAAAAACCGGCCACTGTCCACGCCACCGGCGCGATCGCCGCAGGCTGCAGCATCACGCCATGGCTATAGGCCAGCGTGACATGCGGGGTGTAGCTGCGTTCGAGATGCGTACCCTGACCTGCCAGCGCCAGCGCATGGCCCAGTGCCTGCCACAATTGCTGCAACGGAGCGGGAACCTCCGCACTGCGCAATACACACGGTGGCTCGCGGCCACGGAAACTGCTGGCGCTGTCCAGCGTCCAGGCGAACGGCGCGGCGCGGACCGTGTCGGCGGCAGCGATGGCGCCGTCGACCAGCGCGGGTCGCAGCGTGGCGTGATCGCCAAGGAATTGCAGGGTGGCGTGATAGCGGCGCGGATGGATCCAGCGTGCCCGCAGCGCATGCTGACTGGCCTTGAGTGCTTCCGCCGTGGCGGCCAGCCGTTCGCGCGTGGCCTCGTCCGGCATCAGCGCGAAGAACAACCGATGCAGCTCGGTGGAGGCGATACGGCCGCCGAGCAGGTCGAGCTGGCGGGTGTCGGGCAAGGTCTGTCGGATCGGCATCGGTGTCATGTAGCACGTGCGCATAACGAAAGGCGAGCCCGTCCCACACGAAGCCAGCTCGATTCACGGCCACCTGACGCTGTCATCGACAGACTTCCAAAGGATGGCAGTCATGGAATCGCATCGCGATGACATCCCGGTCCGCAAGCGCGTCGCGACCGATGATCCTGGCCGCGCGATGGGCAAGGTTTCGGTGCGCGTGCCTGCGCTGTATGTCGGCTGCGCCGGCTGGTCGATTTCGACGGCTCATGCGGCCGGCTTCCCTGCCGACGGCAGCCATCTGGAGCGCTACGCGCAAGTATTCAACTGCGTGGAAATCAACTCGTCCTTCTACCGCCCGCACCGGCCGGCGAGCTACCGCAAATGGGCTGCGATAGTGCCGCCGGGATTCCGCTTCGCGGCAAAATTTCCCCGCGCCATCAGCCACCAGGCGCGGCTGCGCGACTGCGAACCGGCACTGCAGGAATTCCTGGCCGAGGTCGAGAACCTGGATGGCAAGCTCGGCTGCCTGTTGCTGCAACTGCCGCCCAGCCTGATCTACGACCCGACCATCGCCTTGCCCTTCTTCGATCAGCTGCGCCGGCGGCATGCCGGTCCCGTGGCATGCGAGCCGCGCCACGCCAGCTGGTTTCATCCGTCAGCGAGTCGCGCGCTGCGCGAGCGCCGCATCGCGCGCGCGGCGGCGGATCCGGCCCGGTTTCCACGCGCCGCGCTGCCGTCGGGCGATCGCGCGCTGGAATATCTGCGCCTGCATGGTTCGCCGCGGATGTACTACGACGCGTACCCCGGACCCGTGCTCTGCCGGATTGCGCACAGGCTGCAGCGCGCCAGCCAGGGCACCGGCCAGCGCTGGTGCATCTTCGACAACACCGCCCTCGGCCACGCCACCGCCAATGCAATGAGCTTGCTCCGGCAGCTTCGCCCTGCCGGCGCGGACTGAGCGGCTTTCACTTCGCGTGCTCGCGCCCGGCCGCACACTGGCTCGCATCCCGTCGGAGCGTTGCCATGCCGGAAGGCTCTTCCATCGTCGTCCTGCGCGAGCAAGCCGCGCACTTCGCCGGCCAGGCCCTCCGGCGGGCGGCAGGCCATGCCGGGATCGCGATGCGCAAGCACTGGCTGGTGCGCAACCAGAGCCGTTGCCCGCGGCACCACAGTCCGCTCGGCCGCGCCTGCCGCGGCAAGACCCGGCGCCGCAGCTTCTTCTGCGAGCGTTGCCAGAAACGCTGCGGGCCGGCCTGAGCGATGTCACAGGCATCCGGCTCGCGCAAGGTCGTCTACGCCGCCCTGGTCGGCAACCTGCTGATCGCGGTCGCCAAGTTCGTGGCGGCGGCGTTCTCGGGCAGCTCGGCGATGCTCAGTGAAGGCGTGCATTCGCTGGTCGACACGATCAACGAAGTATTGCTGATCTATGGCCTGCATCGCGCGAAGACGCCGCCCGATACCAGCCACCCGTTCGGCTACGGCCGCGAGCTGTATTTCTGGAGTTTCATCGTGGCGTTGCTGGTGCTGGCGATGGGCGCCGGCGTGTCGTTCTACGAAGGCGTGTTGCATGTCCTGAACCCGGAGCCCGCCACCCATCCGCTCGCCAACTATCTGGTGCTGGGCATGTCCATGCTGTTCGAGGGCACCTCGTGGACGCTCGCCCTGCGCGAATTTCGCCGGTTCAAGGGGCGCATGGGCTATTTCGAGGCGTTCCGCAAAAGCAAGGATCCGAGCACGTTCACCGTGCTGCTGGAGGACAGCGCCGCCCTGCTCGGCATCCTGGTCGCACTGGCCGGCCTGATCTCGGCGCAGTTGCTGCACATGCCGCAGCTCGACGGGATGGCGTCGATCGGCATTGCGCTGGTGCTGGTGGTTTCCGCCAGCCTGCTGCTGCGCGAGACCAAGGGCCTGCTGATCGGCGAACCGGCGCATCCGGTGGTGCGCGAGGCGATCCTGGCGATCGCCAACGGCGATGCCGACGTGCGCTGCGCCAATGGCGTGATGACCGTGCAGATGGGGCCGAACCAGGTGGTCGCCGCCCTCAGCGCGGAATTCGAGGACAGCCTGACCACGCCGCAGATCGAAGCCTGCATCAACCGCATCGAGAAGCAGGCCAAGGCCGCGTATCCGGAACTCACCGCGCTGTTCGTCAAGCCGCAGACCCCGGAAACCTGGCGCGCCCGACGCGCGGCCATCGCGAGCACGGATGAACTTGCACCATGACCGATGCAGCACCCGACGATAACGCGTCACGGAGCCTGCCCTGCTTTCGCTCGCTGCCATCCGGCGCATGGCGATCGCGCCAGGCAGCCAGCGCACCGCGTGCCGCAGGTGAATCCGGAAGCAGACAGCCGGCTGTTGATGAGCTGGGTCACCCAGTTGCATCATGACCACGCAATTCCCAAGCCCGCCACGGCCGCGCATCAGCCTGGCGTTTCGCGCGCGAGGGCATTCACCCGCAGCATGAAAGCAGCGCCGTTCACCCCAGCCTGACCATGTCTCCATGGAAATAGCCGTCATGATTCCACGCTTCAGCGACCATGCCGCCAACGAACGCACCTATCTCGCGTGGGTGCGCACGGCGATCACCGTGATGGCCTTCGGCTTTCTGCTGGAACGCTTCGACATCTTTATTTTCTATGCCAGCCATGTTGCCGGCAAGGCGATTCCCGAGCTGCACGTGCGCGCATCCGAATGGCTGGGGCTGGGACTGCTGCTGTTCGGTGCGCTGGTGATCCTGTTCGCCACGCTGCGCTTCAACCAGAACCGCGTGGCGATCGACAGCACGGCAATCATTCCGCATGGCGCGCGCCGGCTCGAACGGGTACTCGGCGCGATCCTGATCGTGATGGCGGTATTTCTGGTGATCTACGTGGCCCGTCAGGTCGTGGCGCTGAATTGAGCGCGCAGCCAAGCGGCTGGTGAGCTCGGCTGCCGATAAAAGCCAGGGTCGCGAAGCTTGCGCCACGCGGCCCTTGGTTTTACAGCGCAGCTACTGCCCGATCAGGGGCGACGCTTGTTCGCATCACGCTGTTCGTCCACCGCCTTGCCGACTTCGTTCTGCAGCTTGCCGACATTCTTTTCCAGATTGCCAGTGGCTTGCTTCAGCTTGTTGCCGGTGACCTTGCCGACAGCTTCCTTCACTGCGCCCTTTACTTCGTGCTTGGTGCCTTCAACGCGATTCTTGTCCACGCGGGATCTCCGAAAAGTTCGACCTGCGAGATTGCAGGCGCGGTCCGTTATAGAGAGCCTCCGGTAGGCAAGTCGTGACTATGTTGTTGGCATGATGTTGATGTCGGGTTTGCGGCAGTGTGACGCGCGTCATCACCTGTGCCGCTTTCGGCCGCTCGGTTTTCACCAGGCAGCTACGGGATGGCGGCCATGCTGGGGCCGTCGCCCTCACGGAAATGCGCATGTTTCGCTCACTGTTCATCACCATGCTGATGACCGCATCGATACCGGCCGCCGCCACTTCCTTGCCCAACCAGCCAGTGCGTACGCTCGACCTGGCACGCTACGCCGGCCAGTGGCACGAGATCGCGCATCTGCCGATGTCCTTTCAGCGCAAGTGCGTGGACACCATCACCGCCACCTACACCGCCAACCCGGATGGCACCATCGGCGTGCGCAATACCTGCCGCACATGGGACGGCACGATCGATACCGCCAATGGCGTGGCAAAGAAAGCCCATGGCCAACCCGGCGCGCTCAAGCTGCGCTTCGCGGCGGACTGGCTGGCCTGGCTACCGTGGGTGTGGGCCGATTACTGGGTGATCGATCTGGATGCGGATTACCGCTGGGCGGTGGTCGGTGGCCCCAGTCGCAAATACCTGTGGATCCTGTCGCGAGATCCCCGCATGAACCCGACGCTGTTCCAGAACCTGAAGGAGCGCGCGCAACAGCGTGGCTACCCGGTCAACAAGCTGGTCATGGCAGCCCCGGCCGACTGATTCCAGACTCTCCCTTCAGGCCTGCGTTGCATTCGCATGCAGCGCGCAGCGCACGACATCGCGGTCGATGCGGCGTCATGGATGGAGGCAGGCGCCCCCACGCACTCGATGCCCGATCCGCCGCAGGCAAGCGGGTGATCGCGCAGCCGTCGTCGAACGCGATCACCCAATCGACACATACTCAGCC
>DAIMGD010000035.1:0-14165 GCA_036724165.1 Rhodanobacter sp. | reverse complement strand
GAATGTCGTGCAAACCCTTGATGGAAAAGGCGTTGACGCCATTTACACATGACCGTTATGGTACCCGCAGTTTGTTACTTTGTACCGCGGACGGGCACGGCATGATTAAACAGAATCAGGGGGCGCGTCATGCGCGCAAGCAGGCGATCTGCCGCAAGGCACAGCGCCGGCATTCCCACTTCTACGAGCGCTGCTCGCACTGGTCGTTCAACCGCTCCGGCGAAGTCGAACCGATTCATTGGCACCGCGAACGCTGGGTGCTCGCAGGCACGGCCCTGCTGATCACCCTGTTATCCGGCTTCATCATCCCAGCCTGGGCCAGCGCCATGCGCCCGGTGCCGGTACCGGAAGCGCATGCCTTGTTGCCGCTGGCATTGCCCAAAGCGGCATCGATCAGCGCGCCGGTTACCACGGTGGACGACTGGCAGGTCGTGCGGGTGCAGCCGGGCCAGACGTTGTCCGACATCTTCAGCGGTCGCGGCCTCAGCATGACCGATTTGCAGAAAGTGATGGATGCAGCCGGCAATGCGAAGACCGCGCTGCACAATATCCGCCCTGGTGAGGAATTCGATTTTCTGCTTGGCAATGACGGCAGCCTGAAAGGTTTCCGCTTTGATCAGGATCAGGCCAGCCGCGTCATCGTCCGCCTCGACGGTGCGCGTCCCACCGTTGCCATCCAGCAGCGCGACATGGACTTGCGCGAGCAAGTAGCGCACGGCGTCATTCGCAGCAGCTTGTTTGCCGCCGGTGACCAAGCCGGCATGAACGCGGCCATGGTCGGCAAGCTCGCTGATCTATTCAAATACGATGTCGATTTCGTGCAGGATCTGCGGGTCGGCGACAGCTTCACGGTGATCTACGACGACGTCTATCGCGACGGCGTGCGTTACGGTGAAGGCAACATCATCGCCGCGGAATTCATCAACCAAGGCAAGCGTTACACCGCCTACCGCTTCAAGAAGGCTGATGGCGACTACGGCTGGTTCAGTGAAGACGGTCGACCAATCCAGAAATCGTTCCTGCGCATCCCGGTCGACTTTACCCGCATCTCCTCGACCTTCAGCGCGGCGCGTCTGCATCCGATCCTGGGTCTGATGCGCGCGCACAAGGGAGTTGACTACGCCGCACCCAGCGGCACGCCAATCCATGCCGCCGGCGATGGCGTGATCAAGTACAAGGGCTGGATGAATGGTTACGGCAATTTCGTGATCATCCAGCACACCAAATCGATCAGCACCGCCTATGGCCACATGTCGCGGTTCGCCAATGAACGCGTCGGCCAGCATGTGAGTCAAGGCCAGGTGATCGGCTTCGTGGGCATGACCGGGCTGGCCACCGGGCCGCATCTGCATTACGAATTCCGCGTCGATGGCCAGCAGCGCAATCCACAGACGGTGACCTTGCCGAAACCGGAACTGCTGCCACCAGTCCAGCTGGCCAGGTTCAAGGCGCAGGTGGTGCAGCCGCAGATGGCTCGACTGACCGAGCTGGATGCACGCATCAAGCTGGCACGCACGAACGCGCCAGCGAACAACGACAACTGAGCACGATGCGCGCGTGAATGACGCCTCGGCGCTTTATCTCGGGCTGATCTCCGGTACCAGTGCGGACAGCATCGACGTCGCACTGGTCGATTTCGCCGGTGGCATGCCCCGGGTGCAGGCCACCCATGCCCACCCGTGGCCGACCGCCTTGCGCGAACGCATGCTGGTACTCGCGCAGGGCGAAGCCGCGCTGGATCTGGATGCGTTTGGACGGCTGGACGTCGAAATCGGCCATTGCTTCGCCGATGCTGCCCTGCAGCTATTCGCGCAATGCGGCATCCCGGCGCAAACCGTGCGGGCGATCGGTTCGCATGGCCAGACCTTGCGGCATCGCCCCACTGGCGAGTACCCGTTCACGCTGCAGCTGGGCGATCCCTGCGTGATCGCCGAACGCTGCGGCATCGACGTGGTGGCGGATTTCCGCCGCGCCGACATCGCCGCTGGCGGGCAGGGAGCGCCGTTGCTGCCGGCGCTGCATGCGATGCTGCTGGCCCGACCGGGCCACGCGCGGGTGGTACTCAACCTTGGCGGCATTGCGAATATCACGGTGCTCGATGCCGATGGCCGTGTGCTTGGCTTCGATACCGGTCCGGCCAACGGCTTGCTGGACGCATGGTGCCTGCGCCATCGAGGCGAACCGTTTGACCGCGACGGCATGTTTGCCGCCAGCGGCCGGGTCGACCATGCGCTGCTGGACGCCCTGCTGGCAGACCGCTATTTCGCCCTGCCACCACCCAAGAGCACCGGACGTGAGCATTTTCATCTGGCCTGGCTGAGCATGCATCCACAACTGGGCCTGTTGAAAAATCCGGCTGATGTGCAGGCA
This sequence comes from Rhodanobacter sp., assembly GCA_036724165.1. Classification (GTDB taxonomy): domain Bacteria; phylum Pseudomonadota; class Gammaproteobacteria; order Xanthomonadales; family Rhodanobacteraceae; genus Rhodanobacter. The sequence continues at coordinate 11,795 of DAIMGD010000035.1, read as the reverse complement.
ACCTTGCTGGAGTTGACCGCGCGCAGCGTGGTCATGGCGCTCATGCAACACGCGCCGAATACCGAAGAAGTACTGGCCTGCGGCGGCGGCGTGCACAATATTGGATTGATGCGACGGTTGCGCGAACTGCTGGAACCGCGCGTTCTGTGCAGTACCGCTGAATACGGCATCGACCCGGATTTCCTCGAGGCCACCGCATTCGCATGGCTGGCCCGGCAGCGCCTGCTCGGCTTGCCTGGCAACCTACCCGCGGTAACCGGCGCGCGCGGATCAAGGGTACTTGGCGCGGTCTACTCGGCTCCCGCCATCGATGCCGTACAGCGGGTGTTTTCCGGCGCCAGTTGAGTCGGGCGCGTCCGCGCCAACGCATGCAGCGCTTCCGCGAACACAGTTTTTTCCTCGGCTTCCCAGTGGCCATTCAAGACGGTTGGCGCTTCCGGATCGCGCAGGGTCTCGCTGAACTCCTGCGCGGCCGACATGCCCAGGCCGTTGCGGAGGGCATGCAGCAAGACGTCATTGATCGACCACTGCCGCTCTTTCGCCAGCGACTTGATGCGCTCGGCCAGCAGGCTGTCGACGTACTGCAAGATCATGTCCGGCACGAGCGTCACTCCGTGTCACGCAGAGACTTGAGGCCCCCCTCATACTGGCTGGGATTCTGACCGATCTGGCGGACACTTCCGTGGTCTGGTTGGCAATCTCAGTGTGGCTGGGCCATTTCCACGCGATGGATCGCATGCCGCAACGCGATCACCAGCAACAGCCCGGGAATTGCCGACAGGACGGTGATCACGAAGAACGTCGACCAGCCCACCTGCGGCACCAGCCACGCCGCCACCGGGCCGAGAAACACTCGCCCCACTGCCGACAGCGAGGACAGCAGCGCGTACTGGGTCGCGGAGAAACGCATGTTGCACAGCCCGGTCACCAATACCACGAAGGCGGTGCTGCCCAATCCGCTGAAGAAATTCTCCAATCCCACCACGCTGGCCAGCGCGTAGATGTCCGGCCCGCTGTGCACCAGCCAGATATAGCCAAGGTTCACCAGTGCCTGCGCCACGCCCAGTGACAGCAGCGCGGGAAACAGCCGCATCCGTGTCACTACCCAGCCGCCGGCCAGCGCACCGAGCAGGCCAGCCATCAAGCCGAAGGTCTTGTTGATCGCGCCCAGCTGAGTCAGCGAAAACTGCGGCACACGCAACAGGAACGTGGTCGACAGCGACAACGCAAACGCATCGCTCAGCTTGTACAGCACCATCAACGCCAGCCACGCCAGCGCCAGCTTGCCGTAACGCTGGAAGAAGTCCACGAACGGCTGTACCACCGCCTCGGCGAAGCTGCGGGTGGGCCGCTCGTCCGGTGCATCCGGTGACAGCACGGTGACCAGCATCGAACCCAGCATCAGCGCACCCATCAGCCGGTATACCCATGCCCAGCCCAGACGGTCGGCGAGGATCAGCGCGAGTGCGCCGGAGACCAGCATGCCGAGCCGGTAGCCACCTTGCGAGAACGCGGTGCCCCAACCACGCTCGGCCGGTGGCAGCAGGTCGGTGCGATGCGCGTCGTAGGCAATGTCCTGCGTGGCGGAGGCGAATGCCAGCAGCACGCCAAGGAACGCGATCGTGGTCGCCGCGCCTTGCGGCGTGTAGAAGCTCATGCTGATCAGCGCCGCGCCGCAGAGCAGTTGCATCAGCAGGATCCAGCCACGGCGGCGACCGAGAAACGGCAACGGCAGGCGATCCAGCAGCGGTGCCCACAGGAACTTGAACACGTAAGCCTGGCTGATCAGGGTGACCCAGCCGATCGCCTTCAGACTCATCCCGGACGTGGTGAACCACGCCTGCAGCGTGCTCAGCGACAATGCCAGCGGCAGGCCCGAGGCAAAACCGAGCAGGCCGATGCTGAGCACGCGCCAGGGGCGCCCCGGCATGGCCGCTATCGTCGGCAGCACCGGCTTAGTCGACATAGTCGACGGTATACGGCGCGTGGTCGGAGAAGCGTTCGTCGCGGTAGATCGAACAGGCTTTCATGCGCTCGCGCAGCGAGGGCGTGCAGACCTGGTAGTCGATGCGCCAACCCACGTTGTTCGCGCGTGCCTGGCCGCGGTTCGACCACCAGGTGTACTCGACCGCCTCGGGCTTGATCGCGCGGAAGCTGTCGACCCAGCCGCGCTGCTGGAACAGCAGATCCAGCCACGCGCGTTCCTCCGGCAGGCAGCCGGAATTCTTCTGGTTCGAGCTCCAGTTCTTGATGTCGTTCCTGGTGTGCACGATGTTCCAGTCGCCACAGATCACATAGTCGCGACCGCTTGTCAGCCACTTGTCGAGGATCGGCGTGATCCACGCCATCGCCTTGAACTTGAATTGCTGGCGCTCATCGCCGGAGGAGCCGGACGGGAAGTACAGCGAGACCACTGAAAGATTGCCGAAGCGCGCCTCGATGTAACGGCCTTCGTTGTCGAATTCGTCCCAGCCCAGTTCGGTCAGCACCTGGTCGGGTTCGCGTTTCGCATAGATCGCCACGCCGCTGTAACCTTTCTTGCTGCTGGCATCGCGATAGAAGCAGTGGTGACCGTCGGGCCGGAACATCGGATCGCTCAGCTGCTCTTCCTGCGCCTTGGTTTCCTGCAGGCAGACCACGTCCGCGTCTTGCGTGCGCAGCCAGTCGAACACGCCCTTGCTCGCGGCCGAGCGGATGCCGTTGGCATTGAGGCTGATGATGCGCATGAGGTCTCCCGGCTCGTGATGGGTGATCATAACAACCGCAGCGCCTCACTATCGCCGGCAGCAGTGAACCTATTCAAACATCCCGCCATTCGCGTTGCCCCGGTCGACGCCCAACTGCACATGGCGTTGCTGGGCCTGCGCGTGCTGCCGGCACAACGCGACTGGGTCGGTGCCATCGACGACCTGCTGGCTGACGTCGCGCTGTGCCCGGGCAGCGAACCGATGGCGATACTGTGCGGCGATACGCCGGTGGGTTATTACCGCATCGAACCCAGTGCACGCAGTGTGGCCGGGCACGATTTCGCGCTGCCCGCGCTCGGCCTCCGTGCGTTCTTCATCGATGCGGACGGGCAAGGGCGCGGCTTCGGCGCAGGCGCGCTTGCCGCACTGCTTGCCGACCTCGCCGAACGCCACCCCGATGCGCGGCTGCTGGCACTCACCGTGAATTGCAACAATCATGCGGCCTTGCGCTTGTACCTGGATGCCGGCTTCAACGACAGCGGCGAGCTGTACCATGGCGGCCGCTCCGGGCCGCAGCATCTGCTGCTGCGTGACCTGCCCTGATTCCCGACCGCTTGCGAGACGACCTGTGCACGATTACCAGCGAGACTTCATCGAACTCACCCTCAAGCGCGAAGTGCTGCGCTTCGGCGAATTCACCCTGAAATCCGGCCGGCAGAGTCCGTACTTCTTCAACATGGGCCGGATTGATTCCGGCGCCGCGCTGGCCCAGCTTGGGCGCGCCTATGCCGACGCGCTGGTGAATTCGGGGCTCGCCGTCGACATGCTGTTCGGTCCGGCTTACAAGGGCATCGCGCTGGCCGCGGCGACCGCGATCGCACTGGCCGACCGGCACCGACGCGACCTGCCGTGGGCCTACAACCGCAAGGAAGCGAAGGACCATGGCGAGGGCGGCGTGCTGGTCGGTGCGCCACTCAAGGGCCGCGTGCTGATCGTCGACGACGTGATGACCGCCGGCACGGCGGTGCGCGAATCACTGGCGCTGATCCGCGCCCAGGGCGCGGAACCGGCCGGCGTGCTGATCGCACTTGATCGCCAGGAGCGCGGACAGGGCGAGCGCTCGGCAGCACAGGAGGTCGCTGCGGATCACGGCATTCCGGTCATCGCGATCACCAGCCTCGACGACGTCCTGGTATTTGCCGGTGAACACCCGCAGCTGGCCACCGAACATGCCCGCTTGCTGGCCTATCGCGAGCGATACGGGGTCCGGCGCTGAGCTGATCGCGGCAGCCATCGGTTCAGGCGAACCCGGTCACATCCGCCCTGGTTGGCCGTTGGCGCGATGCTAGGCAAGACAATGGCGCCGGCTATACTGTTGGGCAACGGAGAATCCATGCGCAAGTTACTGTTTGTCTTTGCTACTGTCGTGCTGATCGTGAGCCTGTCGGCACACGCGCAGAACACCGGCAACATCCGCTACAAGTGGCACGACGGCCAGGGCCTGTTGCAATACAGCGACAGTCTCACCGCCGATGCCATGAAGTATGGTTACGACCTGGTCAATGACCGTGGCATGGTCGTGCAGCATGTGCCGCGCCAGTTGAATCCGGAAGAACGCGCTGCGGCAAACAAGCTGGCGCTCCAGCAGGCGGCACAACGGCGGGCTCAGCAGGAACGCGCCAACGCCGAGGCACAGATGCTGGCGGCTTATCCGGATGAGGAGTCATACAAGATTTCGCTGCAGCAAACGCTGGATACCATCGACCAGCAGATCCGCACCACCCTGATCAATCTGCGCAGCCAGGAAAAGGCGCTGACCGACCTGCTGAGTCGCGCTGCTGATATCGAGCGCTCCAAGGACCCGGTGCCGAAATTCCTGGCCGACAGCATCGCCAATCAGCGCAACGTGGTCGCCGGGCAGCGTAATGCACTGGCGCGGCAGCAGGCCGAACGCGCACTGGATGTCCAGCAGCAGGCCAGCCAGCTGGCACGTTATCGCGAACTGAAGGCGGCGCAGGCGCAACCTGCGCAGTAATTTTCACTGCTCAGCAAGACGAAAGTCGCCTGCAGCAATCGCGGCCACTTCCACACCCCGGAAGATCAGAACGGCATTTTCAGCGTGGCATCCACCGCAAGCAGCTGCTTGCGGAACACCTGCTGGATGCGCTTGAGCGCGACCGTACTGTCCGCCTCGAATCGCAGCACCAGTACCGGCGTGGTGTTGGAGGCCCGCACCAGGCCCCAGCCGTCCGGCCAGTCGGCGCGCATGCCGTCGATCATGGTCAGCGTGGCGCCCTCAAAACTGGCCTGCTGGCGCAACGTGTCCATGAACTGGTAGTGCTCGCCCTCGGTCAGCTCGATTTTCAACTCCGGGGTGGAGACGCTCTTCGGCAGCGTGGCGAAAATTTCCTCCGCGCTGCGGCCGTGCAGGTCACCGGCCAATATCTCCAGCAGCCGTGCGGCGGCGTATATGCCGTCGTCAAACCCGTACCAGCGCTCCTTGAAGAAGAAGTGCCCGCTCATCTCGCCGGCCAATTCGGCGCCGGTCTCGCGCATCTTCGCCTTGATCAGCGAGTGACCGGTGCGCCACATCAGCGGACTGCCGCCGGCATCGAGGATCTGCCCTTTGAGATGGCTGGTGCACTTGACGTCGTAGATGATGGTCGCGCCAGGCTGGCGTGACAGCACGTCGCGCGCAAACAGCATCAGCAGACGATCCGGATAGATGATTTCGCCAGCCTTGGTGACCACGCCAAGGCGGTCGCCATCACCGTCGAACGCCATGCCCAGATCTGCGCCGGTCTGCTTCACGGCAAGAATCAGATCCTGCAGATTCTGCGGGTCGGATGGATCCGGATGGTGGTTCGGAAACGTGCCGTCGACATCGCAGTACAGCGGGATCACTTCGCAACCGACGCCTTCCAGCAGTTGCGGCGCGATCGCTCCGGGAATGCCGTTGCCGCAGTCCACGACCACCTTCAGGCGGCGCTCGGCGAGCACGTCGGAGACGATTTTCTCGATGTAATCGGGTGCCACATCGACCTGACGCAAGCTGCCCTGACCATCGCTGTTCAGCGCGCCACTGGCGATGCGCTGATACAGATCCTGGATCGCGCCTTCGGACAGCGTCTCGCCGCCCACCACGATCTTGAAGCCGTTGTAGTCCGGCGGATTGTGGCTGCCGGTGACCGCCACGCCACAGCCGGTGTTGAAGCGATAGGCCGCGTAATAGACGACCGGCGTCGGCACCGCACCCACGTCGATCACGTCGATGCCGGCGGCACGCAGGCCGTCGGCCAACGCCCCGGCCAACTCCGGCCCTGACAGCCGGCCATCGCGACCGACCACGATTTCGCGCAAGCCCTTCTCGCCCATCAGGGTGCCGATCGACTGGCCAAGCGCTCGCGCCACTTCCTTGTTGAGGGTCTTGCCGACCACGCCGCGCACGTCGTACGCGCGAAAGATGCTTGGATCCATAGCGACCGCCGGCATGGCGGGGGTTGCCGCTGGCTGCGCCAGCGGAGGCGTGGCCGGCATGACCGACGCAGCGGGATGTTCGATTCTCGCCGGCAGCTCCTGATCCTCGGAAGCATTCGCCGACGACTGGCGCAGGCGACCGCGCAGGCGCAGCAGAAAGACCCCGCCGGCCAGTCCAAGCACGCTCAGCAACGCACTCAGCAGCCATGAACGCGGCATCACGATGAATGCGCCTGGCAGACCGGCACTCACACTGAAGGTGCTTCCCGGCACCGCTTTGCCCAACGCCTCGGCTTCGGCAGAGGCCGCGCCGTGCGAGAGCAGCTGGACGTTGCCACGATCGTCGCCCTGGCGCAGATCCAGGCGGCCACCCGCTGGCGTAATCGATTCGAATCGCTGCTGCAGCGGCGCGAACGGCAATTCGATCCAGGCCCAGGCCTGTGGCGGCGACCCCAGCGGAATCACCAGGCTCAGCCGGCGATCGCCATTGCCGTAGGACACGCTCTGTACCAAGGGCACCCCTTCGGTGCTCTGTGCAGCCATCAGCTGGGCTGCCTTGGCGTAGCCGAACTCGCGGTAATTGGCGTGCAATACCTCGTTCAAATCGCCGCTGTAAAATTCCAGTTTCCTGGCTTGCGGCAGTTGCTTGCGCAGGGCGGCCGCGGCCTGTGCCGGGTCGCTCATCAAGGTGGCGGGGTCGACCGCAGCCAGCGCTGTCTGCACCTTGCCACGCTGCATGGCGATCTCGTCGGCCAACGTCCGCACGACTTGATCCTGGGCGACATGCACCCGTTCGATCGCGCTACCCTCATCGGCGATCAACCAGGTTTGCCAGGCGCAGAACAGCCCGAGCATCAGCAGCAGCGTGCCGCCGGCCAGAGGCAGCTGCCGTTGCCAGTCAATCTGCAGATCGCGCAGACGCTCCCTCGAAATGCTTATCGCCATATCCTGCCCCCGCAGGTGGTGCATGGTGGACTGGTCCGGTTCGCTTCGGGCCGACTCATCTTATTGCATGCCGGTCGAGCCAAAACCGCCGCTACCGCGCTCGCTCGGTGCAAATTCGGTCACGATATTCAGCCGCACCTGCGCTACCGGCACCAGCAGCAGTTGCGCGATGCGATCGCCCACCGCGATGGTGTAGGGCTGCTGGCCACGATTCCAGCACGAAATCATCAACGGGCCCTGATAATCGGCATCGATCACCCCAACCAGATTGCCCATCACCAGGCCGTGTTTGTGACCGAGCCCGGAACGCGGCACGATCAGCGCGCACCAGCCGGGATCGCCGATATGGATCGCCATGCCGCTGGGTACCAGTGCACTCTCGCCCGACGCCAGCGTGAGCGGCTGCTCCAGCGCGGCGCGCAGATCCATGCCGGCACTGCCTGGCGTTGCCGCCTGCGGCAGCGGGATGCTGTCGCCCAGGCGAGCATCGAGAATCTTCAACTCGATGTCGATCATCATCGGCGCGCCACCTGGAAACGTTCGGCCACCTGCGCGATCAATTGCCGCGCCAGTTCCGGCTTCGCTGCGCGCGGCAGCTCGACCGTGCCGCCGGCCCAGTACAGGTTCAAGGCGTTGTCCGCAGCTTCGAAACCAAGCCCATTGCCGACCTGGTTGGCGGCAATCATGTCCAGTCCCTTGCGCTGCAGTTTGTCCTGCGCGTAATTCGCCACATCATGCGTCTCGGCGGCGAACCCGACCAGGAAGGGGTGCGCAGTCTGTGCCGACAGACTGGCCAGAATGTCCGGATTCTCGCCGAGCTGCAGCGCCAGCCCGGCGCCAGCGTGCTTTTTCAGCTTGTGCGTGGAAACTTCCAGCGGCCGGTAATCGCCGACTGCCGCCGCGCCGATATAGATGTCCGCCTGCGCGGCGGCGGCCAGCACCGCCGCATGCATTTGCGCCGCGCTGCGCACATCGATGCGCTGCGCCACGCCGACCGGTGTGCGCAGGCTCACCGGCCCGGCGACCAGGGTCACCTCGGCACCGGCCTGCACCGCCGCCTGTGCAATCGCAAAACCCATCCGACCGGAGCTGCGGTTGCCAATGAAGCGCACCGGATCGATGTCCTCGTAGGTCGGGCCGGCACTGACCAGTACTTTCAAACCGCTCAATGCGCGACTGCCAAATGAAGCCACCAGCGCATCGCGCAGTTCATGTGGCTCCAGCATGCGGCCACTGCCGACATCCCCGCAGGCCTGCTCGCCGGCCGCCGGCCCGAGCAACTGCACGCCACGCTGGCGCAACATGCCGACATTCGCCTGCACCGCCGGATGCGCCCACATCTGCTGGTTCATCGCCGGCGCCAGATACAACGGCGCGGCGCTGGCCAGACACAGCGTGGTCAACAGATCATTGGCGTGGCCGTGGGCAAGGCGCGCGATCATGTCGGCGCTGGCCGGTGCAATGAGGATGCGTTCGGCCCAGCGTGCCAGTTCGATATGTCCCATCGCTGCTTCGGCCTGTGCATCCCACAAGCTCACCCGCACGCTCTGACCGGACAGCGCCTGGAACGTGGTCGGGCTGACGAAATGTGTGGCGCCCTCGGTCATCACCACGCGCACCTCGGCATCCAGATCGCGCAGGCGGCGAACCAGTTCGCAGGACTTGTAGGCGGCAATGCCACCTGACACTCCCAGCAGGATGCGGCGTTGGGCAAGACTCATGTAAGGCGGGCCTGACAATCGGGCAGAGATGTAGCTTACCGGATTCATTCCCCTTGGCTGCTGCCCTGGATCAGCCGCCGAGGGCACGCTGTGGCCATGAGTATCCGCGATTGGCCCGAAGGCGAACGCCCACGTGAAAAGTTGCTGGCCCGCGGCAGCCCCGCGCTGTCCGACGCCGAGCTGCTGGCGGTATTGCTGGGCAGCGGCAGTCGGGGCAAGGACGCGCTGGCGCTGGGCCGCGAGCTGCTGCAAGTTGCCGGCAGCCTGGGCGCACTGCTCAGCCGGCCGGAGCAGCAGATCCGCGCCAGTGGCCTGGGTCCAGCCAAGCGCGCGCGGATCGCGGCGGCGCTGGAGCTGGCACGACGCAGTCTTGCCGAACAGTTGCTGCAGCTGCCGTCACTCGGCAACCCGCGCGACAGTGGCGACTACTTGCGCGCGCGCCTGCGCCATCTGCCGTATGAAGTGTTTGGCTGCCTCTACCTCGACAACCGTCATCGCGTGCTGGCATTCGAGGAGTTGTTCCGCGGTACCGTCGATGGCGCCAGCGTGCACCCGCGCGAAGTGGTGCGGGCATGCCTGCAACACAATGCCTGCGCGGTGATCTTCGCCCATAACCACCCCTCGGGCGTTGCAGAGCCGAGCGCCGCTGACCGCGCTATCACCCATGAACTGCGCGACGCACTGCAGCTGGTCGGCGTGCGCGTACTCGATCATCTGGTCATCGGCAGCGGCGAGCCCGTGTCGATGGCGGCGCGCGGTCTGCTCTGAAGCCATGCCTTGCGACAAAAAAACGGCGTGGTAATGAACCACGCCGTGGGGCCGATTTTGGAAGGGGAGAGAGCGGCGTCTCCGGATGCCTGTCATGGAGGGGAGTCAGTTCAGGCAGCGCCAGTGTCGCAGTGCCGCATGACAACGCCATGACGCGAAGCAGCCCCATGAAACGCCGCCATGTCACCGAAACTTATACACAAAGTGCCGGCATAGGCACTTGTCCGGTTGATCAGATACTTTGCCGCAGATTGAACATACAACTTATTGATATAAATTGATTATTTAATATATAACCGTGATTTTAGTGGCGCTGCCACGGAATTCAGCCACCCGCCTGCAGCTTTCCCCACAGACTTATCCACAAGACACGAAGCCGCAGTGCACCAAACTTCGCGCAGATGGCCCGCCTGCTTCAGCGCGTTGGCCCGCTTGGCAGTCTGTTAGAGTTAGCGGTTCCATCACGAATCTGACCCCACCCGTGAAAGCACAGTTGCGCGAACTGGTCTTGCAGGCGATCCAGGCCCTGCAAAGCAATGCCACCCTGCCTCTCGATCTTGCCGTTCCGGGGTTTGTGATCGAACGGGCGCGCAGCCGCGAGCATGGCGATTTCGCCTGCAACGTGGCCATGCTGCTGGCCAAGCCGGCGCGCGCCAAGCCGCGTGAACTGGCCGAGCAGCTGGTGGCTGCCCTGCCGGTGAATACGCTGGTGGAAAAGGTCGAGATCGCCGGTCCGGGCTTCATCAACTTTCACCTGGCCGCCGACGCGTATCACGCCGAAGTGCAGTGCATCCTGGATCGAGGCGACCACTATGGCCGCAACGACAGCGGGGCCGGCAAGACGGTCGGCGTGGAATTCGTCTCGGCCAACCCGACCGGGCCGCTGCATGTGGGCCACGGTCGGAATGCGGTCATCGGCGACTGCCTGAGTCGTCTGTTCGACGCCAACGGCTGGAACGTCAAGCGCGAGTTCTACTACAACGATGCCGGCGTGCAGATCGCGAACCTGGCGATCTCGGTGCAGGCGCGCGCGCGCGGCATCACGCCGGACGGCAGCGGCTGGCCGGAAAACGGCTATCGCGGCGACTACATCACCGACGTGGCGCGTGCCTATCTCGACCGCGAATCGGTGATCGCCGATGGCGAAACGGTGGTCGGCGCCGGCGATGTCGATGACCTCGACGCGATCCGCCGCTTCGCGGTGGCCAGCCTGCGCCGCGAGCAGGATCTGGATCTGAAGGCGTTCGGCGTCGGCTTCGACACGTATTTCCTGGAATCCTCGCTGTACAGCGACGGCAAGGTCGAGGAGACCGTGCGCGAACTGGTGGCGCACGGCCACACCTACGAGGAAGAAGGCGCGCTGTGGCTGCGCACCACCGATTTCGGTGACGACAAGGATCGCGTCATGCGCAAATCCGACGGCACCTATACCTACTTCGTGCCCGACGTGGCCTATCACCTGAGCAAGTGGCAGCGCGGCTACGGGCACGCCATCACGGTGCTGGGCTCGGATCACCACGGCACCTTGGCCCGGGTGAAGGCCGGCCTGCAGGCGCTGGACGCCGGCATTCCCAGGAGCTGGCCCGAATACGTGCTGTACCAGATGATCACCGTGATGCGCGGCGGCGAAGAAGTGAAGATCTCCAAGCGCGCCGGCAGCTACCTGACCCTGCGCGACCTGATCGATGAAGCCGGCCGCGACGCCACGCGCTATTTCCTGATCGCGCGCAAGTCCGACTCCCAGCTGGTGTTCGACATCGACCTGGCGCGCTCGCAGAGCAACGACAACCCGGTCTACTACATCCAGTACGCGCATGCGCGCGTGTGCAGCGTGCTGCGCCAAGCCGGCGAAAAAGGCTATACCGTCGACCTGCAGAACGGCTTGGCGCAGCTGGCTCGACTGGACAACGAGCATGAGCAGATCCTGCTCACCGAGTTGTCGAAGTATCCGGAGCTGGTCGAGGCCGCGGCGCTGAATCTGGAACCGCATCTGGTCGCGGCGTGGCTGCGCGAACTGGCCAACGCGTTCCACACCTATTACAACTCGCACCAGTTCCTGGTCGAGGACGCCGGGTTGCGCAATGCGCGACTCGCGCTGGTGGTGGCGACGCAGCAAGTGTTGAAGAATGGTCTGGATTTGTTGGGCCTGAGCGCCCCGGAGAGCATGTAATGGCAGCACGCAAGGGCAAGGGCCGGC
>DAIMGD010000034.1:0-14170 GCA_036724165.1 Rhodanobacter sp. | reverse complement strand
ACCAGCTGGGTCTGGTCGTACCAGTTGGCGATGTGCACGCCGGCGGGCAACTGCGGCGCGTAGGCGGCCAGCTGCGCCTTCACGTCGTTGGCGATCTGCACGCTGTTGCCGCCGGGTTGCTGATAGACCTGCAGCAGCACCGCGTTCTGGCCATCCGCATTGACGCGAATCCATTGCGGTTCGGTGCCCAGGCTGAGCGCGGCCACATCGCGCAGGCGCACCACACCGCCGGGACCGGCGCGCAGCACGATATCGCCCAGCGCGGCAGCGCTGGAGGGCTGGTTGTCGGCCAGCATCAGATACAGCTTGTAGTGATCGGACAGCCGGCCCATCGCCTGGATCGTGGCGGCATGACTGACCGCCGTGGCGACATCGGCCAGGCTCAGGCCCATCGCGCGCAGCCGGTCCGGATCGACGTCCGCATGAAACTCCGCCACCGCGCCGCCCTGCACGTTGACACGCGCGACGCCGGTGATGCCACTGAGGATCGGCCGCAGTTGATACTGCGCCAGATCGTGCAGCGCACTGGGCGACAACGTGTGCGAACGCAGGCTGTAGCCGAGCACCGGGAAGGTGGTCGGATCCATCCGCCGGGTGTCCAGCTGCGTACCGGCCGGCAGCTGCGACAGCACCTGCCCGGCGGCGCCGTTGATTTCCTGCAGCGCGGCGTCCATGTTCGCGCCCCAGTCGAACGTCACCTCGATCTGCGCGCTGCCGCGACTGGTGGTCGAGCGCACATCGCGCACGCCACGCACGCGGCGCACCGCCACTTCCACCGGGGTGGTCACCTCGATCGCCATCTGGTCGGCCGGGCGGTCGCCGGCATCCAGGGTCATCTGCACCCGCGGAAACGCCACGTTCGGGAACAACGCCACCGGCAGGAAAAACGCGCTGGCGATGCCGCCGAGCGTCAGCATGAACGCCAGGAACAGCAGCGAGCGGCGATGCCGCTGCATCCACACCGTGATATTCACTGCGCCTGACCCTGCTTCGCCGCGGATTGCGCTTGCGTGGCAGTGGCTGGCCTCGATTGCGCCGGTGCTTGCGCGGCCTGCGTCTGCACCGCATCGCCGTCGCTGAGCTCGTAGACGCCCAGCACGATCACCGGAGCCTGCGCATCGAGCGAACCCTGCACGCCGACCGTATCGCCGTCAGGGCTGCGCAATTTCACCTCGACGCGTTTGGCCTTGCCGTGTTCGATCTGGAACAGGTAGTCGCCATGCTCGTCATTCAGCACCGCCGCGCGGGGTACCGCCCAGGCGCTGAAATCGCTGGTGCGAATCCGCGCGCTCAGCGCGGCGCCGGCCACCAGGGTTGCGCTGGCCCCGGCCGGCAGTTCGACCTGCGCCGGCAACAGATGGGTTTGCGGATCCACCGACTGGCCGACCATCCGCAGCGTGCCGATGAAACCGCCTGACGGGCCGTACACGCTGTGCAGCTGCACCGCCATCCCGGCGTGCAGCGTCGCCCCGCTTTCGGGCTGCACGCCGAGAACCGCGAGCAGCGCATGCGCAGGCGTGAAACTGAGCAGCGGCGCATTCGCCGCGACGCGGTCGCCCAGGCCCGCGCTGAGCGCGGTGACCACACCATCGGCCGGCGCGTCGACGGTTTCCTGCGCCGATCCGCCGCCCAGCGCGCGTTGCGCTTCGAGCGCGATCTGCGCATCGGCCAGTGCCTTGCGCGCGCTCGCCAGTTGCGATTGCGTGGCCAGCCGCTGCGCCGCCAGTTGCATGGTGCGGTTGAGTTCGCCCTGGGCCAGGGTCAACGCGCTCTGCGCCTGTTGATAGGCGCTGCGCGTGGCCGGATCGGGGGCGATCAGCAACAACGGCTGCCCGCGGCTGACGGTCTGCCCCGCCGCCACGCTCACCGCAATGATCTGGCCGCCATGCGCCAGGCTGATCACCCGCGCATGATGGGGATCGCCGATCGTGCTGCCGAGCGCCTCGACCATGGCATGAAACGTCCGCTGCACGGGCAGCGCCGTGGTCACCGCGATCTGGTGGTCGACCTTGCCGGTGCTTTCCGCATCCGGCGCGGCACTGCAGCCTGCCAGTAGAAAGCTCAGCAACAACGCAACCCAAATGGACGGCCAAACTAACGGGTCAGTGAATCGATTCATGGCGTGGATGCCTGGGCCGAAGCGGGATGGATGTCGGTATTGCCGAGCAGCGCCTGCAGCGCGATCGCCTGCCTGGCCTGCTCCTGCCGCAGGGCGAGCAGGTCGAGGTCGGCACTCAGCGCATGACTGCGGATCACCAGATAGGTTGGCCAGTCCAGCAACCGTGCTTGCCATGCCTGTTCGGCGGAGCGGCGAGCGTCGGCCAGCTGTCGTGCATGCGCGGTCAATGCCGCAACTTGACGATCCAGGGTGGCGAGATCGGCCAGCAGTCGCTGCAGATCGCTGCGCGTGGTCAGCAGGCGCGCGTCGTAGGTGTCCTTCAGATGCCGGCGGGTCGCCCTCTCGATCGCGATGTTGCCGCGATTGCGATCGAACAGCGGCAAGGTGATGCCGAGGCTGAATCCGTTGGTATAGACATTGCCCGTGTCGCGCTGGGTGTTGAAGCCGAGGTTGAGCGCGGGAAACTGGGCCAGGATCGCGCCACGCAGTTTCGCGTTCTGCGCCTGATAGCCGGCCTGCAGCGCGAGCAGGTCCGGTCGCCGCCGCGGCAGGTCGGCCAAGGCCAGTTGCACCTGCGCGGCGGTCGGCGCGGCTCGGTAGGGATCGCCCACCAGCACGAGCGGAGCGGCCGGCGCCAGGCCCAGCAGCACATGCAGATCGCTGTCGGCCTGATGCAGCTGGATCGTGTTGTCGGCCAGCCGCTTGCGCGCATCCGCGTCGGCGTTGAGGCCGGCGCTGGCGGTGTCGTAGGTCAGGTTGCCGGCGTGCAGCGCGATGCGCACGAAATGATCGACCGGCGCCAGCGCGGCCTGTTCGTTTTCCAGCCGCGCCTGCTGTGCGCGCAACGTCAGCAGCTGATCGAACAGCAGCCGCGCCTGCGCCACCGTCTGCCATTCGGACCACAGCAGGTCGAGGTTGACTTGCTCGGTCTGGCTGCGCGCCGTCGCCATGCGCGAGGAACGCGTCAGCAGCGCGGTGATGTCTTCGCTGATGCCGAGATTGAATGCGTTGACCAGCCCGCCACCCGAATGGCGGGGGAAATCCTCGCCGAGACCCAGCTGCGGATCGGGCAGCAAGCCGGCGGCGAACGCCTGCGCGCGGGCGACGCCCAGCTCGTCGCGCCTGACCTTCAGGTCCGGACTGTTGGCCACCGCCAGCATCGCCACTTCGGTCGCATCCAGTCCATCGGAAGGATCGAAACGATGGCTCGCCAGTAGCGGTATCGGCATCGTTGTCGTCGGCGCGGTCAGCTGCGCCACGCTGACCGCACCGCGACCGTTGCCCAGCGGCAGAGGTGTGTAAGTGGCGCAGCCGGACAAGATCAATCCGGCGACGACCGCGAACAGCACAGCACGGCGGGGGGAACAGAAACAGCGGGGGAAACGGCGCGACACCGTGACGAGAAAGTGGCCGGAGCAGTCCATGAGCCAGAGTATGCCTGACCCGGCCTTAGGCCTTTCTTAGCCGGCTGCGCGCAAGCGGATGGCGCCGCACAGCCGCGGCTCCACGCGCTGCGATTTTGCCGCTATCGGTAAGCTTCGGGCGCTAAGGCGCGGATAAGCCGCCGCTGCCAAGCTCACCTGCGATGCCTGCCATTCCTCCTCACCCGAAGGTGTACCCCATGTCACGATTCCTGCCACGTATGCTGCCCGCCGCCCTGCTGCTCGCTGCCACAATTTCCCATGCTGCGGACGCACCCAATGCCCCGGCCGATCAGCGCGTGCTGACGCGGATCGCACTCGGCGGCTCCGGCGGCTGGGACTATCTGAGCTTCGATGCGCAGCGGCACCATCTTTTCGTCAGCCGCGGCGATCGCGTCGAAGTGGTCGATGTACGACGGAACAAGCTGGTCGGCACCATCGCCGATACCCAGGGCGTGCACGGCATCGCGGTGGCACCGGATCTGCATCGCGGCTTCACCAGCAATGGCAAGACCGCGTCGGTGACGGTGTTCGATCTGGATTCGCTGAAGACCGTCGCGACGATCACCGGCACCGGCGAGAATCCGGACGCGATCCTGTACGACAGCGCCTCGCATCATGTGCTGACCTTCAACGGCAAGAGCAGCACCGCCAGCGTGATCGATCCGCATGCGAACGCGGTGATCGCCACCATCGCGCTGCCCGGCAAGCCGGAGTTTGCGGTGTCCGATGGCGCCGGCCGCATCTACGTCAACATCGAGGACAAATCCGAGCTGGTGCGGATCGACGCACGCAAGAACACGGTCACCAACGCCTGGCCGCTGGCGCCGTGCGAATCGCCCAGCGGGCTGGCGATCGATCGCGCGCATCACCGGCTGTTCGCGGTCTGCGACAACCAGAAGATGGCGGTGCTGGATGCGGACCGCGGCGATCTGCTGACGACGCTGCCGATCGGCGACGGTCCCGACGCGGTGGTGTTCGACGACACAGCGGCGATGATCTACAGCTCCAACGGCAAAAGCGGCACGATCACCGCCGTACACGAAATCGATCCGGATCATTACGCGGTAACCGCCACCATCGCGACCCAGCGCAGTGCGCGCACACTGGCGCTGGATCCGCAGTCGCACCGGCTGTATCTGTCGTCGGCGAAATTCGGCGCCACGCGGCAGGCAAATGGCCGTCCATCCATCGTGCCGGACAGTTTCGCGGTACTGGTGGCAGGCAAGCCCTGAGCATGAAGTCGGCGGCGCTTCCGGGCTGACCGGAAGCGTGCGCCCCTATCGTCACAGCGGAATCGCCACGCGCACCCGCAAGCCCTTGCCGAACGGGGAGTCGAGCAGTTCGATCGTTGCATCGTGCAGTTGCGCAGCACGTTGCACGATGGAAAGTCCCAGCCCGTAGCCGTCGCCGCGACTGCTGGCTTCGCGATGAAAACGCGCGAACACCTGCGCCCGGCGTTCCGCCGGTATGCCGGGGCCGTCGTCGATCACATCCAGCCACACTTCATGCATCCCGCGCTCGATCGAAAGCTGAACCTGGCCACCGGCCGGCACATGCCGCATCGCGTTTTCAATCAGGTTGCGCAGCAAGGCCGCCAGCGCCGCCTCGTAGCCCTGCACGATCACATGGTCATGCCTCGGATTGAAGCCGAGCTCCACGCCACTTTCCGCAATCACCGGCGCCAGCTCCTCGATCACCTCGATCGCCACCGCGACAAGGTCGATCGGCGTCCGCTGGCTTGACGCTGCGCCGGACTCCAGCCGGGCCAGCGCCAGCAGCTGTTCGACGCGACGGGCAAGCCCCGCCACGCAATGCTGTGCGTTGACCAGGCTGGCGGCCGCCTCGGCCGGATCGGCCGTCGCCATCGCACTCTCAAGATTGATCATGGTCGACGCCAGCGGCGTGCGCAGCTCATGCGCCACGTCCGCGCTGAAACGTCGCTCGCGTTCGAGTGCATCCGCCAGGCGGCCGAGCTGGCCGTTGAGCGCACCCAGCACGGGGCGCAATTCCAGCGGTGCCGGATCGAGCACGATCGGCTCACGGCTGCCCAGCTCACGCGCGGACAGTGCCTGCGCCAGTGACTCCAGCGGCCGCAGCCCGCGCTTCACCGCCCATCCAACCAGCAATGCCAGCAACGGCAGCCCGATCAGCAGGGGAATGCCATGATCAAGCCACAAGGCGTGCGCGATGTCATGGCGGCTGTCGTAGCGCTCACCGGTTCGAATCACCACGCCATCGGCCCGGTCGGCCAGCGTAAAGACGCGCCAGCTGTAGCGGCCTTGCTGCACGTCCCGAAAATCCGCATCACCGGCTTGCGGTGACGGCAACGTCGCAAGATTCGCCGTCGCCAGCGCCATCCGTCCCGCGTTGTCGAAGACCTGGAAGCCGACCTCGGACTCGAAGGTATGACCCTGCAGCTTCACCGTCTGCGCAGGCTCTGCCTCGATCGGCACCAGCATGCCCTGGCCGGCGTGGCCACGCAGGGAATTGAGGCCGGCATGCTCGATGAGCACTTCGAGTGTCCGCGCGGACTGTGCCAGACGGCCGTCGGACAGCTCGTCGACCTCACGCATGGTGCGCTGGAAACTCAACAGCCCCAGCGGCAACAGCATCGCGACCAGCACCAGCACGATCAGCCAGCGGAGCCTGGCGCGCAGGCTCGGCAAGCTCACTTCGGTTCCCGCGGAATCATGTAGCCGAAACCGCGCACGGTATGGATTGTGTCGAAACTCAGTTTTCGACGGAGCGTATGTACCAGCACCTCCAGCGCACTGTTGCCGACGATGGTGTCCAGGCCGTACAGCGAATTTTCCAGGCTTTCGCGTCGTACCAGCCGGCCCGCGCGCTCCATCAGGATCTGCAGCAGCGAAAACTCGCGCCGGGTGAGTTCCACCCGTTCGCCGTGGTATGCCACCTCGGACGTGCCCAGATCAAGGCACAACGCACCGGCTTCGATGCGGTTTGCGGCCAGGCCCTGCGCGCGGCGGGTCAGCGAACGGATCCGCGCGCACAGTTCGTCGAGGTGGAAAGGCTTGATCAGGTAATCGTCGGCGCCGGCGTCCAGGCCACGCACCCGGGCCTCCAGCCCGTCACGCGCCGTCATCACGATCACCGGTGTCTTGATGCGGGTATTGCGTGCCTCGACCAGCACATCGATGCCGTCCATGCCCGGCAGCCCGAGATCGAGCAGGACCAGGTCGGCCGTCTGATCCCGCAAGGCCATCAGCGCCTCGCGGCCATCACGCAGCCAGGTGACGGTATAGGCAAGACGCTCCAGCGCACGCTGGATGGCGGCACCGAGCTGCTGATCGTCTTCCACCAGGATGATGTGCACTAAAAAGCTCCTTCGCCTGGATGCGCCACGGCCGATCCGGCGCAGCGCTCCATGCGGCGATTATCTGGCGATTCGCTTACGAAGCGCTTAAGTCTCGATCCGCAGCGATCCCGCGGAAGGTGTGCTGCGCCCTCGGCTCGACCACGCTCGGCTCGATCTGCAGGCCGTGGCGGTCGCTGTGGTCGGCGAAGGCCCGCGTCATCGGAGTAGCGGTCGCGGCCGTACTGGTACTTCGGCGCCAGCCCCAGGTCGGTGCCATCGCTGAAGACCTAGTGGGTCGGCCAGTTGCCGCTGATGTCGCAAGAGCCATTGCCGCCATCGGTACGCCCAGATACCCGCCATGAAAAGCCGCTTCGACATGTTGACGTCTGCCCGGAATGGTTGCCGAAAGCGATCATTGCCGGGTGAACCGCTCGCGAAATGGCCAAAGGCGATGTCGTTATGCCGAATGATTTCAAGACCGGTCGGCTGCCGCTGTCACGGTCTTGCCCCGAAATGCATCGCCCATGCACCTCTTGCCGGAGGCGCCCGCGACCAATCAATCACAGCGCTCGTTAAGGAAGCACTAGATATTCGTTGGCGACCGCCCGGCACTGACATAAGGCCTCGGCATATGCACATGCCGATAGATCCTTTGCCATGCCGTCAGGCAATACCTGATTCTGGACGCCCAGAAGTATAGACGTCCAAAGGAAAGCCGCTTGAACGCCGTCGTCGCCACCGAATCGCTGCCTGCGCCGCTGAATGCCGACAAGAGCGCGTTGCTGGCCCGACTCGTCGAGGGCCTGGCGCCCGTCGAGCTGTACTGGGTGGCGGCGTGGAGCGCGTCGCTGGCGGCGCAGGCGCAGCGAGGCGAGCCACGCTCGGTGACGGCGGCGGCGGGCAAGACCGCGGATCGGCTCAGCATCGTCTATGGCAGCCAGACCGGCCAGGCCAAGCGCATCGCCGAGCAGCTGGCTGAGCGCAGCGAGGCGGCGGGGTTGCCGGTGCGGCTGTTGCGCGCCGATGCCTACCCGCAGCGCGAGCTGGCGCAGGAGCGCTACCTCGCGCTGGTGATCAGCACGCAGGGCGAAGGCGAGCCGCCGGACGATGCGCGCGGCTTCGTCGAATTCATCGCCGGCAAGCGCGCGCCGAAGCTGCCGGCGCTGCAGTTCGCCGTGCTCGGCCTCGGCGATTCGAGCTATCCGCTGTTCTGCGCGATCGGTCGCCAGCTCGATGCACGGCTGGCCGAACTCGGTGGCGTGCGCTTCGCGCCGCTGGGCGAGGCGGATGTCGATCTGCAGGTGGTGGCCAAGCCATGGCTGGATGAGACGCTGGAGCAGGCGCGCGAGGTGCTGAAGACGACCGCGCCATCCGCGCGCGTCACCCCGTTGCATGCCGTGGCAAACCGCGCCATCCACACGCGCGAACAGCCGTTTGCCGCCAGCGTGCTGGCCAACCAGCGCATCGTGGCGCGCGGCAGCGCGCGCGACGTGCGGCACCTTGAATTGTCGCTGGAAGGCTCGGGACTGCAGTACGCGCCGGGCGATGCGCTGGGCGTGTGGCCGCGCAATCCGCCGGCCCTGGTCGAGCAGTGGCTGGCCGCCGTGCGGTTCGATGGCACGCAGCAGGTGACCCACGACGGCCGCACGCTGCCGCTGACGCAGTGGCTGAGCCGCGAGCGCGAGATTACCCGGCTACATCGCGGGTTCATCGCGGCGCTCGCCGCCAGCAGCGGGCACGCCGAGCTGATGCGCGTGCTGCGAGCGGAGCACGCGACGGAGTTCGCGGCGCTGCTGGCCAGCGAGCAGCCGATCGACCTGCTGCGGCGCTACCCGGCGGCGTGGCGTGCCGAGGCGCTGGTCGCCGCGCTGCGGCCGCTGACCCCACGCCTGTACTCGATCGCCTCCAGCCCGAAACGGGTCGGCGACGAGGTGCACCTGACCGTGGCGGTGGTCGATTACCAGGCGCACGGCAGCCTGCACTGGGGCGCGGCATCCGCGTTCTTGGCGGCGGCCGACGAGGACGGCACGCTGCCGGTGTTCATCGAGTCGAACGAACGCTTCCGCCTGCCGGCCGACAGCTCGCGCGACATCATCATGATCGGCCCTGGCACCGGCGTGGCGCCGTTCCGCGCGTTCGTGCAGGAACGCCAGGAGAGCGGCGCCGGCGGGCGCAACTGGCTGTTCTTCGGCAACCGTCATTTCAGCCGGGATTTTCTCTACCAGCTCGAATGGCAGCAGGCGCTGAAGGACGGTGCGCTGCACCGGCTCGACCTCGCGTTCTCGCGTGACGGCAACAAAAAAATCTACGTCCAGGACCGCCTGCGCGAACACGGCGCCGAACTGTACGCGTGGCTGCGGAACGGCGCGCACCTCTACGTCTGCGGCGATTCCGCGCACATGGCGAAGGACGTGCATGCGGCGCTGATCGAGCTGATCGCCAGCCACGGCCAGCAGTCGCCCGACGACGCCGAGGCCTGGCTCAACGAACTCCTGCAGCAGGGCCGCTACGCCCGCGACGTGTACTGACATGACCACCACACTCTCCGACTTCGAACGCATCAAGGCCGCCAGCAACTACCTGCGCGGCACGATCGCCGAAGGCCTCGCCGATCCGCTCACCGGCGCGATCAGCGACGACGACAACAAGCTGCTGAAATTCCACGGCAGCTACCTGCAGGACGATCGCGACTTGCGCGAGGAACGCCGCCGGCAGAAGCTGGAACCGGCCTATGCGTTCATGCTGCGCGCGCGCTTGCCCGGCGGCGTGGTGACGCCGGCGCAATGGCTGGTGTTCGACCGCATCGCGCGCGAATACGCGAACGGCACGCTGCGCATCACCACGCGGCAGACGTTCCAGTGGCACGGCATCATCAAGCACCGGCTCAAGCCCACCATCGCGGCGATCCATCACGCACTGGCCGGCACCATCGCGGCCTGCGGCGACGTGGTGCGCAACGTGGTGAGCACGGCGAACCCGATCGAATCGACCGCGCATGCCGAGGCCTATGCCTGGGCCGTGCGCCTGTCCGCCGAACTGGCGCCGCAGACCCGCGCGTATCACGAGATCTGGCTCGATGGGAGCAGGCTCGACAGCGAAGCACTGGTCGGCGAGCCGGAACCTGCCGTTGCAGAGCAGGAACCGCTGTACGGCGCCACCTACTTGCCGCGCAAGTTCAAGATCGGTCTGGCGATCCCGCCGCTCAACGACATCGACGTGTTCGCGCAGGATCTCGGGCTGATCGCGATCCTCGAACACGGCACGCTGCGCGGCTTCAACGTCGCGGTCGGCGGCGGCATGGGCGCGACGCAGGGCGACCCGAGCACCTATCCGCGGCTGGCCAGCGTGATCGGCTTCGTCACGCCGGAACAGTTGTTCGCGGTCGCCGAGACCACGGTCGCGATCCAGCGCGACTGGGGCAACCGCAGCGAGCGCAAGCACGCGCGGCTGAAGTACACGATCGATCATCGCGGCCTCGACGTGTTCAGCGCGGAACTGCAAGCGCGCCTCGGCTTTGCACTGCAACCGGCGCGCGCGTATCGCTTCGAGCACAACGGCGACCGTTACGGCTGGGTCGAAGGCCACGACGGCCGCTGGCACCTCACCCTGCATATCGAGTCCGGCCGGCTGGCCGACGTCGGCGAGCGGCGCTGGCTCAGCGGCCTGCGCGAACTGGCCAAGGTGCATGTGGGCGACTTCCGCATGACCTGCAACCAGAACGTGATCGTGGCGCATGTGGCGGCGGCCGATCGCGCGCGCATCGACGCGATCGTGCACGCGCACGGACTGGACGGCAATCTGCGGCAGAGCGGCATCCGCCGCCACGCGATCGCCTGCGTCGCGCTGCCGACCTGCGGCCTGGCGATGGCCGAGAGCGAGCGCTACCTGCCCGGACTGCTGCCGAAGCTGGAACAGTTGCTCGACCGGCATGGGCTCACCGACGCGCCGATCCTGCTGCGCCTGTCCGGCTGCCCGAACGGCTGCTCGCGACCGTACCTGGGCGAGATCGCGCTGATCGGTCGCGGACCCGGACGCTACGACCTGCGCCTCGGCGCCGATTTCAGTGGCCAGCGCCTGAACACTGTCTATCGCGAAAATATCGACGAGGCCGCGATCCTCGCCGCGCTCGATCCGCTGTTCGCACGCTATGCCGCCGCACGTGCCGATGGCGAACGCTTCGGCGACTTCCTCGTGCGCAGCGGCCTGCTGCGCCAGGACGAGCTCGCCGTGCCGGCATCCCGGCAGATCGCGCTGCAGGTGCTGGCATGAGCGCGCCGGCACTGCCGCCGGAGCTCGCCGATCCGCACGCGCTCAAGGCATTGAACGCGGCGCTGGCCAGGCTGGACGCGGAACAGCGGGTCGCCTGGGCGCTGCGGCATACGCCGGGCGAGCACGTGCTGTCGTCCAGCTTCGGCGCGCAGTCGGCGGTGTCGCTGCATCTGGTCACGCGGCAGCAGCCGGACATCCCGGTAGTGCTGATCGATACCGGCTATCTGTTTCCGGAGACCTATCGCTTCGTCGACGAACTGACTGAGCGCCTCGCGCTGAACCTCAAGGTGTATCGCCCGCGCATCGGCATCGGCTGGATGGAGGCGCGCCACGGCCGGCTGTGGGAACAGGGCCTGGAGGGCCTGGAGCGCTACAACAGCATCCGCAAGGTCGAGCCGATGCAGCGCGCGCTGGACGAACTCGGTGCCGGCGGCTGGTTCGCCGGCCTGCGGCGCAGCCAGGCACGCAGCCGCGCCGACATCGCGTTCGTCGAACACCGCAACGGCCGCTGGAAATTCCATCCGCTGGCCGACTGGAACGACCGCGACGTGGGCCTCTACCTGCAACGCCACGGCCTGCCCTATCACCCGCTGTGGGAGCAGGGTTACGTGTCGATCGGCGACACCCACACCAGCCAGCGCTGGCAGCCGGGCATGGACGCCGAGGACACCCGCTTCTTCGGACTCAAGCGCGAATGCGGACTGCACGGCACCGCGTAACCCGCCGGCCCTCGCGTGGCGATGGCCGGCTCGCCCTCAATCGTTCACCCGGATCGGAATCACCTCACCATGAGCCACAGCGCACTCGCCCCGCAAAGGGACCCCGCAGCAAACCCCGACACCTCGGCGGACGACACCCTGATCGCTCCGCACGGCGGCGTGCTGAAGGAACTGTATCTGCCGCACGCCGAGGCCGAAGCGCTGAAGCTGCGCAGCGCCAGCCTGCCGGGCATCGATCTCGACACGCGCCAGCTGTGCGATCTGGAGCTGCTGCTGAATGGCGCGTTCTCGCCGCTGGAAGGTTTTCTCGGCCGCCAGGATTACGACAGCGTGGTCGAGCGGTTGCGCCTGGCCGATGGCACGCTGTGGCCGATCCCGATCACCCTGGACGTGAGCGAAGCGTTCGCCGCGACGCTCGCGCCCGGCAGCGAGGTCGCGCTGCGCGACAGCCAGGGCGTGCCGCTGGCGGTGCTGGAGGTGCAGGACATCTACTGGCCGGACCGGCTGCACGAGGCGAAGCAGGTGTTCGGCAGCAGCGACCGCCTGCATCCGGGCGTGGCCGAGCTGCTCGAGCGCACCCAGCCGGTCGCGCTCGGTGGTCGCGTCCGCGGCATCCAGCCACCGGCGCACTACGACTTCGGCGAACTGCGCGATACCCCGCGCGGCTTGCGCGCATGGTTCGCCGAGCACGGCTGGAGCCGTATCGTGGCGTTCCAGACGCGCAACCCGATGCACCGCGCGCATCGCGAGCTGACCTTGCGCGCCGCGCAACAGGTCGGCGCGAAGCTGCTGATCCAGCCATCGGTCGGTCGCACCAAGCCGGGCGATGTCGATCACTACACCCGCGTGCGCTGCTATCGCGCGCTGCTGCCGCAGTACCCGCAGGGCAGCGTGAAACTGTCGCTGCTGCCGCTGGCGATGCGCATGGGTGGGCCGCGCGAGGCGGTATGGCATGCGATCATCCGCAAGAATTACGGCGCCAGCCATTTCATCGTCGGGCGTGATCATGCCGGCCCCGGCAAGGACGCCAGCGGACTACCGTTCTACAAGCCGTTCGAGGCGCAGCAGTTGCTGGAACGGCACCAGCATGAACTGGGCATCCGCATCGTGCCGTTTCCAGCGATGGTCTACGCGGCCAACCGCGATACCTACCTGCCGTCGACCGAGGTGGCGAGCACGGATACGGTGCGCGACATCTCCGGCACCGAACTGCGCCGGCACCTGCACGAAGGCACCGAGATCCCGGCCTGGTTCAGCTTTCCCGAGGTGGTGAAGATCCTGCGCGAACGCCATCCGGTGCATGCGCCGCGCGGCTTCGCGCTGTTCTTCACCGGCCTGTCCGGCTCGGGCAAATCGACCATCGCGCAGGCGCTGATCGCGCAATTGCTGGAACACACCAGCCGCCCGCTCACCGTGCTCGACGGCGACGAGGTGCGCAAGCACCTGTCGCGCGGGCTGGGCTTTTCGCGCGAGGACCGTGCCGCCAATGTCACCCGCATCGGCTACGTCGCCAGCGAGATCGTGCGCCACGGCGGCATCGCGATCTGCGCACCGATCGCGCCATTCGCCGACGCCCGCGCCGAGGCCCGTGCGCTGGTCGAGGCACACGGCGCTTTCGTCGAGATCCACGTCGCCACCGCGCTGGAAGTGTGCGAGGCGCGCGACCGCAAGGGCCTGTATGCGCAGGCGCGCGCCGGCAAGATCGCCCACTTCACCGGCATCAGCGATCCCTATGAAGTCCCGCAGCAGCCCGAGTTGAGCCTCGACGGCAATGCGGCCGAGCCGGCGGTGCTGGCGCGGCAGATCCTCGCGCTGCTGCGCAACAAGGAGCTGATCGACGGCTGACGCGTCAGGCCGCGTCGAGCAGGGACGACGCCTGCCGCTCCCGCCAGTGCGGGACGGCAGGCCACTCGGTGCGCGGCGGATCACTGGCCAGCGCACGCACCACGTCGCGGCGATCCAGATGCGGCGCGAACTGGCCGATGAACTCCAGCACGTAGTCGCGCAGCACGCTTTCCCGCCGCAGCACGATCCAGGTCGTGCATGGCGGGAACAGGTGCTCCGCCGGCAACACCCGCAGATCGGTGTCGCCGGGCAGCATCGCCATCTCGGCCAGCACGCCGATGCCCAGGCCGGCGCGTACATAGGTCTTGATCAGGTCGGCATCGCCGGCGGTCATCGCGATCTGCGGGCGCAGCCCGGCGGCATCGAAGGCGCGGCGCAGCGACGACTCCGCCTTCAGCGACGATTCGTAGCTGACCAGCGGCAGCGCGGCCAGTTCGTCCAGGCTGGGCAGCTGACCGCGCGTGGCCAGCGGATGACC
>DAIMGD010000033.1:0-14262 GCA_036724165.1 Rhodanobacter sp. | reverse complement strand
TCGAGGCCACCGTGGCCGACATCGTGGCCAGCTTCTGCAGCACCGCCGAATGCGCCAGGGCGGAGAACTGCAGGCCGCCGTACTGCTTCGGGATGATCATGCCGAAGAAGCGGTTCTTCTTGATGAACTCCCATACGTTCGGCGGCAGGTCGGCCAGTTCGTGGGTGATCTGCCAGTCGTCGATCATGCCGCACAGCTCTTCCACCGGGCCATCGAGGAAGGCCTGCTCCTCCACGCTCAGCTCGGGCTTCGGCTGCCTCAACAACTCATGCCAGTCCGGCTTGCCGGAGAACAGCTCGCCCTCGAAACCGACCGTGCCGGCTTCCAGCGCGGTCTGCTCGGTTTCGGACAGTTTCGGAGTGACCTTGGCGAACAGCTTCAGCAGCGGCGCACTGATCTGCTTGCGGCGGACATCCACCAGCAACAGCGGCACCGCGATCGCCAGCTCGATGATCAGCAGGATGATCATCGTCCACGGCGCATGCGCGATCAGGCCGACCACCAGCGTGGTGGCGATCGTGACGATCGCCCAGGTGCGCAGGCTGCTGCGGTGGTAGGCACAGGCGCCGGTGGCAATCAGTGCCGCCAGCAGGGTCAGTATCACGGACATCTTGAGCACCTCATCACGGTTGAACAGCGCCGGCATGCTGCCGGTCGACTGCTGGATCCAGACTTTGCACGAAACGGGCGACCTCGCGCGTAAACGCATCATTCGCGTCACCCGCCACCATATGCGTGGCATGCGACAGTTCCACATGCTGCGCATGCGGCACCAGTTGCAGGAATTCATCGACGGTGGCGCGCGACACCACGTCGCTGCGTGCGCCGGAGAGCAGCAGCACGGGCACGTCGATCCTGGCCGCCGCCGCCTGCAGGCGCGGCTGGTAGCGCTCGCTTTCCTGCACCACGTCGCCGGCGAGCAAGGCCGGGTCCCAGTGCCAGCGCAGCCGGCCATCGGCGCCTTCGCGCAGCAACGGGCGCAGCTGCTCCTCGCTCTTGCGCTCGCGCCGCTGCGGCAGGTAGCTGGCGATCTGCTCGGCCGCCTCGGCGTAGTTCGCGAAGCCATCCGGATGTGCCTGCATGAAGGCGAGGATCCGTTCCACCCCGGCGGTTTCCCAGCGTGGCGTGATGTCGACCAGCACCAGCGCGCGGAATGGTGTCGGGCGCATCTCGCCGACAAGCACGATGCCGAGCAGGCCGCCCATCGAGGCGCCGATCAGGATCGGCGGCTGTGGCTGCGCCGCGGCCACCCGCAGCAGGTCGTCGGCGAACTGATCCATGTGGTAGTCGCCGCCGGGCATCCGATCGCTTTCGCCGTGGCCACGGCTGTCGAACGTCACACAACGGCAACCCGCCTCGGCCAGCGCCGCCGCGGCACCGTTCCAGGCACCGCGGGTCTGGCCGAAGCCGTGTGCGAACAACAGCGTCGGGCTGCCGGTCGGATGACGCGTCTCCACCGCCAGCGCCAGGTCGGCTACGGGAAATCGGCTGAGCGCAGTCTGGGTGTGCATCACGGATACCATACGGATGAGTATGGATTGCCTCGGCAAGCGCCGTCAATACATGCGCATTGCACCCGTCGCCTCGCAGTGAAAAATGTCCCAGCAATTCAGCGGCCGATGCCGCGCAGATTACAAATCCGCAGGGTGTCGCTACCATACGCACATGAATGTCAGTAGCAAGCCAGAACGCACCCGCCTGTCCGCCGAAGATTGGGAACTCGCCGCCCTGCACCTGATCGCCGAACAAGGCGTCGGCGCCCTGGCCGTGGAGGCCCTGGCGCGCCAGCTGGGCGTGACCAAGGGCAGCTTCTACTGGCATTTCCGTACCCGCGAGGCCCTGTTGAACGCCGCGCTGGAGCGTTGGGAGCAATACGGCGAGCGCGAGATCATCAGCCAGATCGAGCAGATCGCCGATCCGCGCAAGCGCCTGCCCGAATTGTTCCGCCGGGTCGCGCACGAACTGCAGCCGCATCGCGTGTACGCCGCGCTGCTGAAGGCGCTGGATCACCCGCAGGTGATCCCGGTGATGGCGCGCGTGTCGCAGCGACGGATGGAGTTCCTGACCACCGCTTATCGCGAGGCTGGCCTGCCCCCGCCGCAGGCACTGAACCGGGCACGGCTGACTTATGCCGCCTACGTCGGCTTCCTGCAGTTGAATTTCACCCTGGGCCTGCCGCGGATCAACCATGAGGAATTCGACGCTTACGTCGAACACATGATCGCCACCCTGATCCCGGCCTGATACAACGGCACATGTGCCTGCACGGCGCCATCTGGCGCCGTTTTTGCTGCATGAAACCTTGCAATACCAGTACACGCAAACTACCGTTTCAAATCAATTTTTCTCAAGACCTTTAGAGGGATACGATGGCCAGCAAGCTGGAAGCGCTCGAACATTGGGTAACCGAGGTGGCGGCGCTG
Organism: Rhodanobacter sp.; assembly: GCA_036724165.1. Taxonomy (GTDB): domain Bacteria; phylum Pseudomonadota; class Gammaproteobacteria; order Xanthomonadales; family Rhodanobacteraceae; genus Rhodanobacter. The sequence continues at coordinate 11,839 of DAIMGD010000033.1, read as the reverse complement.
ACGCGCCCCGCACAGATTCACTGGTGCGATGGCTCGGACACCGAATATCAGGCGCTGGTACAGCAGATGCTGCAGACCGGCACCCTGATCGAGTTGAACCAGCAGACCCATCCGGGCTGCTACCTGCACCGCTCCGACCCCTCCGATGTCGCGCGTGTCGAGCACCTGACCTTCGTCTGTCATCCCAGCGAGCAGGATGCCGGCCCGAACAATCACTGGATGGCTCCGGCCGACGCGCACGCCAAGATCGACGCGCTGTTCGACGGCTGCATGGAAGGCCGCACCATGTACGTGATCCCGTACTGCATGGGGCCGATCGATTCGCCGCTGGCGCGTTGCGGCGTGGAGATCACCGACAGCCCGTATGTGGTTGCGAACATGAAGATCATGACCCGCATGGGCGCCGCGGCGCAGGCGCGCATCGAGCGCGAGGGACATTTCGTCAAGGGTCTGCATTCGACGGGCGAACTCGACCCCGAGCGTCGTTTCATCATGCACTTCCCGGCCGAACTGTCGATCAAATCCTATGGCTCCGGCTACGGCGGCAACGCGCTGCTGGGCAAGAAGTGCCATGCGTTGCGCATCGCCAGCCACCAGGCGCGCAGCGAAGGCTGGCTGGCCGAACACATGCTGATCGTCGGCATCGAGAACCCGCAGGGCGAGACGCATTACATCGCCGCCGCGTTTCCGTCCGCCTGCGGCAAGACCAACCTGGCGATGCTGATTCCGCCGGAGGGCTATCGCCAGGACGGCTGGAAAGTATGGACGGTGGGCGATGACATCTGCTGGATGCGTCCCGGCGCGGATGGACGTCTATATGCGATCAACCCGGAAGCCGGCTTCTTCGGCGTGGCTCCGGGCACCAGTGACGCGACCAATCCGAACGCACTGAAGAGCATCTCGCAAGACACCATCTTCACCAACGTCGCCATCACCGCCGACAACCAGCCGTGGTGGGAAGGATTGCCCGGCGCACCGGTCACCGACTGGCAGGGTCGTCCGTACGATGCCGCCAACGGACCGGCTGCACACCCGAATTCACGCTTCACCGTCAGCGCGAAGCAATGTCCGACCTGGTCCGAGCAGGCCGAGGCGCCGCAGGGCGTGCCGCTCAGCGCGATCGTGTTCGGCGGGCGTCGACCCTCGCTGCTGCCGCTGGTGATGGAAGCGCGCGACTGGGGTCACGGCGTGCTGATGGGCGCCGCGATGGGTTCGGAAACCACCGCCGCCGCGACCGGCGCGGTCGGTGTGTTGCGCCGTGATTCGATGGCGATGAAACCGTTCTGCGGCTATCACTATGGCGACTATTTCGCGCACTGGCTGTCGCTGGAGCAGCCCGGCGCGAAGCTGCCGAAGATCTTCCACGTCAACTGGTTCCGCAAGGGCGCCGATGGCAAGTTCCTGTGGCCGGGCTACGGCGACAACCTGCGTGTGCTGGAGTGGATGATCAATCGCGTCGAAGGCAGCGTGGCCGGCGTCGAAACCCCGATCGGCATCCTGCCGGCCGACGGCGAACTCCAGCTGGACGGCCTCGATCTGGATCGTGCCCAGCTCGATGAATTGCTCGATGTGGACCATGCCGGCTGGCAGGGCGAACTCGCCGCCATCGGCACGTATCTTCAGACCTTCACGCCACGCCTGCCCGAGCGCCTGCACAGGGAGCAGCAGCGCGTGGCCAAGGCGCTGGGTGAAGCTGACGCCCAGTCACGCCATCAGGCAACCGCCCACTAGCCGCCGCATCCGGACGGCGCACCTCACCCTCGTCCGGCATGCTTCATGGCAGCAATGCAGCAACCGCACTTCAAACCCTTTCGCACGACGGTGCATCCAAGCTGGCAAGATGATCGCCGCCTGCCCTGCCATTGGAAGCTCCATGTCGCCTGCCTCAACGGGAGCCAACGACACCGATGACGTGCGTGCCGCGGCGGCTGGCGATCGTCACGCGTTCCAGCGGCTGTACCGGCTGCACGTGGGCCGGATCCATGGTGCGGTGTATCGGCTCGCCGGCTACGATCACGCCCGCGCCGAAGACCTGACCCAGGATGCCTTCATTCGCGCCTGGCAGAAGCTGCCCGGTTTTCGCCACGAGAGCGCGTTCGGCACCTGGCTGTACCGGCTGGCGGTGAACGTGGCGCTGATGGACATTCGCGCCCGCGGCGCCGACCCGGTCAGCATGCTGGACGACGATCATCTGCCGGATGCCGGCGAAACCCCGTTCTGCGCCGCCGAGCGCGAGGAACTGGAACACGCGATCGGGCTGCTGCCGCCGCGGGCCCGTGCCGTGCTGGTGCTGCACGACATCGAGGGCTGGCGACACGACGAGATCGGCAGCGAACTGGGCATGGCGGTGGGCACGTCGAAAGCGCAACTGCACCGCGCCCGCGGCCTGCTGCGCAAGGTATTGGGAGAAAAGTCATGAATGAATTCGAATGGCGCCGCGAATTGCGCGACCTGCGCCAGCCGCTCGCACCACAACGGGATCTGTGGCTCTCGATCGACGCTGCGCTGGACGCCGCCGATCCCGCGCGCCTGCCGGCAACGCCGGCGAAGCCCGCCCATCAAGCATCGCACCGGTTGCGCTGGCTGGCTGCCGCCAGCTGCGCTGGCCTGGCCCTGCTGGCCGGTGGTATGGGCTGGCATCTGCAGCACGTATCGGCGGCCATGCCGTTCGCCGGCACAACAATGCTGCCGACCAGCTGGAAACCTGCCGATCCGCGAATGGCCGGCGCTGCGATCGAGCTCGATGCCGCTCGCATGGAACTGCAGCAGGCGATCCTGCAGGCACCCGACTCGGCTGCCTTGCAGCGCCTGCTGGTTCGCACCGAACACCAGCAAACGCAACTGCGTCAGCTGGTCCACGACGCTGGCTGAGACCATCAGGAACGATCATGAGAACCGTCCACTACGCTCCCTTGCTGCTTTGCCTGTACATCGGCCAGGCTCTGGCCACCACACCCATCCAACTGCGCCATGACGCCAGCCCTGCTGCGCATGTCAGCATCAGCAACGTCGCGGGCACGGTGACGGTGATTGCCTGGGATCGCGACGAAGTACAGGTGAGCGGGCAACTCGGCGATGGGCCCAAGCCGCTGGCAATCACCGGCAACAACGCTGACCTGACGATCAAGGTAGAGCCACAGGGAGGCTCCGGCTGGTTCAATTGGGGCGGCGGCGACAAGATGGCTGCAAGCACACTGGAATTGCACGTGCCCAAGGCCGCCTCGCTGGACGTCAGCGTGGTCAGCGCCCCGCTGTCCATCGACGGTATCGATGGAGGGACCATCGTGATCAATTCCGTCAGTGGCAAGGCGCGCATCAATGCACGCACGCCTTCACTGAAAGTGGACAGCGTCAGTGGCGGCATCGAACTGGCCGGGCATGCCGAGCAGGCCAATCTGCAGACCGTGAGCGGTGACATCCTCGCCCCCAGCCTCGGCAATGACGTCAAGCTGCAGACGATTTCAGGCCGCATCCAGGCCGATGGCGGTCCCTGGCGGAAGCTGACACTCAGCACGGTATCCGGCGACGTGCAACTGGCTGGCAGGCTGGCTGCCGATGGCAGCCTCAGTATCGACAGCATGAGCGGCGACGTGCAGCTGCAATTACCGGCAAATACCTCCGGCACCCTTCATGCCAGCAGCTTCAGTGGCGATCTGCGCAGCGATTTCGGCACCTCGAAAAAATCCGAACACGGCCCCGGCAGCAGCCTGGATGCGCATCTCGGCGATGGCCACGGCCGGATCAATGTCGAAACCTTCAGCGGCGACCTGCGCATCCGCAAACAGGGCTGACCACGCAAACGAAAACGCCGTTACATGGGTAACGGCGTCGGCATCATCGGAACCACAAAGCGGATCGTCGAATCAAAGATCCTGGTGGTATTGCACGTAGGGTGTACGCGACTGATCCGGCTCGGGGCCTACCGGCGTATTCGCCGGCGTGCCGGATGACCACAGATTCTGTGCGCCGACACTCAGCGAGCCGCGCCACGGCAAACGCCATGTCACGCCGAGATCAATGCTGTTCCAGCGCCTGTCCGGATTGAAACCGCCAGGAATGCCCGCCTGCGGCTGCAAGGTGCGACCAATCAGGCTCCCGCTCAATGAACCGTGATCGATACCAAAACTCAGCGCTTTCTGATCCAGCGTATTGATACCGAGAAGGTTGCCAGGCAGCAGGTGGATGCGTCCGACACTGGCGCCCAGATCAATGCCGCTCTTGTTGCCCAGTGCCAGCCTGCCACGCGCGTTGAGTTGCGAGCTGCTGTCGAAACTCGGCAGACCATCGACACTGGGTGCAGCGTTGGGTAATACCCGCGGCAGCAGTGTGTTGTTGTCAGGCGTCGTATTGGCGCCCACGCTCAGGCCCAAACTGTAACGTCCGGCCGCATAGGTGGCACCCACTTCGCTGCCGATGACCCGCTCCGGCTGACTCAACCACGAGTGTTCACTCACTTCCGCATGCGCCTGCAAGTTCGGTGTCAATCCGTACTGCAGGCCGGTGGTCATCACACTGGCGGCATCAACCGCATGGAACGCCAGGGGGGCATTGTCATTCATGGCGTTCGCGCCACTGCTGCGATTCGCCTTGAGCGCGAGCAGGCGACCATCGCTACCGCGCCACAATGGCACCAGCACGCCAGGTTCCACCTCGGTCATCTGGTCCGGCTGCCGCGCCAGCAGATGCTGAGCCAGCGTGCTGTCACCGCTCACAGACTGCCCGGCCGCGGCAAGCGGCAACAGGAACATCAGCAGCAGGGCAGACAGACGACGCATGAGCTTGGACAGAGACCTTCTTTAGGCAACGTATATGGAGGCTAGTCTATCTCATTTTACGTTTTACTAACACCCCGAAAAGCCCTATCAATTGCACGGAAATGTAGTTTGCACCAATCCAGACCTGTCAGACTGCCGGCTGGTTCCCTTCTACCGGAAAGCTGGCTACAAGGCCAACTTACACGCTATAAATGGCGCTTGATGTCAATCTCGCCGGATCCACCGGAACTGACCGCAGCTGATGAGCGCCACGCCCACGATCAGTTCATCTGAGCCGCTTACGGCGGTACGGGATATTGCGGCTCTGCATGGCGCTGTCGAGCGTCTGTTCGAGGCCCCCGACGCGGCCAGCGTGATGGAGCTTTGCGAGCTGATGCTGGGCAATTTCGGCATTCATGGCCGGCTTCGTTGGCGGCGCATGGACGAGCAGCCAGTTCACCTGCCGGCCGGACAGCTCGACCTGGCAGAGGATCCCCAAGGTCCGCGCACGCTGGCGCTCGAAGGTGCCGACCTGCCGCTGCCCGATGCTGTACGCGATCAGCTGGCATGGCTGGGACGTCTGGCCGATGCCAGGCTGCGCCAGTTGGCCGAAACCAGTCGACTGTATGAGGCCATTTCGCGCCTGGCGCTGGCCGAGCGGCTGCAGCGCGCGCTGTACGCGATCGCCGAACAGGCCGGCGCCGAACACGACATGCCGGAAATGATGCGCTCGCTGCATGCCATCGTCAGCAGCCTGATGTATGCGGAAAACTTCTACATCGTGCTGTATGACGCCGTCACCGACACCGTCCGCTTCCCCTACTACGTCGACATCGCCGATACCGATCCGCCGCCACCGGATCAGGACATGCCGCTGCACGACATGCTGCACAGCCTTACCTGGAATCTGTTGCAGGAAGGTCGCCCGCTGATGGGCTCGATCGACGAGCTGAGACAGCAGTTCGGCGAACGCTTCGTGCTGGTCGGCCCGAGTTGCGAGCACTGGCTTGGCGTACCCCTGCAACGCGGCGGGCACGTGGTGGGCGGCATCGTGATGCAGAGCTATCGCGCCGATACCCATTACTCCCGGCACGATCTCGAGCTGCTGAATTACGTGGCCCAGCATGTGCAGACGGCGTTGGAGCGACGCGAAGCGCATATCGAGCTGGGGCGTCGGGTAACCGATCGCACGGCCGCGCTGCGCGAAGCCAATCGCGTTCTGCGCCAGCAGGTACTGCAACGCCAGCGTGGCGAGCGGCTGCAGGCTGCCTTGTTCCGCATTGCCGAATTGGCGAATACCTCGGAGAGCCTGGAAAAATTCTATGCCGCCGTTCATCAGGTGATCAGCGGCCTGTTGTACGCGCGCAACTTCTACATCGCGCTGGTCGACGAGGATAGCGGGTACCTGACATTTCCTTATTCGGTGGACGAAGTCGACAGCGTTCGACCCCCTCGTGCACACGGTCGCGGTGCCACCGAATACGTGTTGCGCCATTGCATACCGCTACTGGCCGACCCCCGGGAAATCGATCGGCTGATCGCGCTGGACGAGATCAGCCAGTTTGGTGCGCGCTCGGTCTGCTGGCTTGGCGTCCCGCTGGTATGGAGTGGCAAGGCGATGGGCGTGCTGGCTCTGCAGAGCTATTCGCCGGAGCACACCTACAACGAGCGCGACCAGGAGCTGCTCACCTTCGTCAGCTACCACATCGCCAACGCCCTGCAACGCAAGCATGCCGCTTCATCACTGAAGCAGGCGTATGCCGGCCTGGAGCGTCGCGTTACCGAGCGCACCCGTGCCTTGGCCCTGGCCAATCGCGACCTGCGCGAGCAGATCGCCGAACGCGAGCGGGTCGAACGTCGGCTGAAATACGAAACCCTGCATGATTCGTTGACCGGCCTGCCGAACCGCACCCTGCTGCTGCAGCGGCTGGAACAGGCGATGCAGCGCTATATCGCGAATCCGCACGAGCAGTTCGCGGTGCTGTTCATCGACCTGGACCGCTTCAAGGTGATCAACGACTCGGTCGGCCATCTGGTGGGCGACGATCTGCTGTTCCAGGTCGGCGGCCGCATCCGTGCCTGCCTCAAGACGCGCGACGTGGTGGCGCGACTGGGCGGTGACGAGTTTGCGGTGTTGCTCGAAGGCATCTCCGATAACGGCAAGGCCATGCTGATCGCCGAACGCATCATCAGCGAGCTGCAAACGCCGTTTCGGCTTGGCACCAAGGAGATTTTCACTTCCGCCTCGATCGGCATTGCGCTGTCCAGCCCGCATTACCGGCAACCGGAAGAGCTGCTGCGCGACGCGGACGCGGCGATGTACAACGCCAAGGACGGCGGGCGCCATCGCGCGGCGATGTTCGACGATCGCCTGCGCCGCGAAGCACTGTCGCTGCTGGACATGGAGAGCGACCTGCGCCACGCGCTCAGCCGCAACGAATTCGAGCCGTTCTACCAGCCGATCGTCGAACTGGCCGACGGTCGCGTTACCGGCTACGAGGCACTCCTGCGCTGGCATCATCCCGAACGCGGCCTGCTGCCACCGCACGATTTTCTGCTGATCGCCGAGGAATGCGGCTGCGCCGAGGCGATCGACTGGCAGATCTTCGAACAGGTCTGCACCCAGGCGGTGCGCCTGATCGGTACTGAAGGTTTCATCAGCATCAATGTCTCCGGCCGGCATTTCCGTTCCGCCGACCTCGATCAGCGGCTGCTTGCCCTGTTCGAGCAATATGCCGTGCCGACGCGCTGCATCCGGATCGAGGTCACCGAGCACGCGTTGCTGGAGAACCCGACCCAGGTCAAGCAGATGTTGCAGAACCTGCGCAGTCACGGCGTCGGCATTGCGCTCGACGACTTCGGCACCGGCTACTCCTCGCTGAGCTACCTGCATCAGTACCCGTTCGAGACGCTGAAAATCGATCGTTCCTTCATCACCGAACTTCCCGTCGACCACGCGGAAACCCAGGGCCTGGCGCTGGTACGCGCGATCCAGGTCCTGGCCGACTCGCTGCAGATGAAGGTGATCGCCGAAGGCATCGAGAAAGAATCGCAGCGGCAAGCCCTGCTGCGGGTCGGCTGCCGCTATGGCCAGGGCTTCCTGTTCGCCACGCCACAGCCGGCGGCCACCTGGTTGAGCGCGGACAACCCGCTGCTGCTGGCCTGATTCACGGCCGACCCACCGCTCCGAGCCGCCAGACCTGGTCGAGCCGGTTCATTGCGGTGTATCCGGTGCCACCGGTGCCGCGCTGGCGCTGAGCAGATGCTCGGCATCGATGCGGTCGAAGTGATAGCGTTGCGCGCAGAATTCGCAGATCACCTCGATCTCCTCACCACGCGCCAGCAACGCCGCCTCGACTTCATCGCGTCCGAGCGAGCGCAGCATCGCGGTCACCCGCTCGCGACTGCAGCTGCAGCCAAAGGCGAGCGGACGCGGCTCGAACAGGCGCACCGATTCTTCGTGGTAGAGCCGGTACAACAACTGCTCTGGCGCCGCATCCAGCAACTCCTCGGTGCCCAGCGTGGCGGTCAGCTGCACGATGCGATTCCAGCCATCCTCGTCGAGCGTGGCATCGCGACCACCTTCGTCCGGCATCTTCTGCAGCATCAGGCCGATCGCATGCTCACCGTCAGCGGCCAGCAGGATACGCGCCGGCAACTGCTCGGACTGGACGAAGTAATTTTCCAGTGACGCGGCCAACCCGGCGTGCTGCAGGTCAACCAGCCCCTGGTAGCGCTGCTCGCGCTCCACGTTGCCGATGGTGATCGCCATGATGGCATCGGGCAGCGTGTCCAGCGTCAGCGGCTCGGGCAACGGATCATTCCAGCGCGCCAGCCCGCGCAGGCGACCCTGATCGTTGCACTCGGCAAACAGCAGGCGCATCGCGCCGGAACTCTTCAGCTCGATCGACAATGCGCCGTCGAGCTTGATATTGCCGGTCAGCAGCGCGCTGGCGGCCAGCGTCTCGCCGAGCAGCGCATGCAGGGCCGGCGGGTAGTCGGCACGACCGGCCACCTCGCGCCAGGCCGGCCCGAGCCTTACCAGGGCGCCGCGCACGCCGGCACGTTCCAGCAGAAAACGATGCATCACATCTTCGACAGGCAGGGTTTCCACAGTGAGCGTTCTCGATGAGGTCAAGCGCTTCAGATGGGGTCGCGGCGGCAGCGGGACAACGCCCCTTATACTGGCGCATCCATCTGCGCGTATCGTCATGCCCCCTCCGCTCCATCGTTCCCTGCCGATTCGCCTGCTGCGCTCGCTGGTGATCCTCGTGCTGGCATGGCTGGCACTGAGCTGGCTGATGGTCCTGCTGCTGCGCTTCGTGCCGCCATGGACGTCTGCGGTGATGCTGGAGCGTCAGCTCGGCGCATGGATTCACGGCGAGAAGGATTTCCAGCTGCGCCAGCACTGGATGCCGTGGAAACAGGTATCGACCTGGGTACCGCTGGCGATGGTCGCCGGCGAGGATCAGAAATTTCCCTACCATCATGGCTTCGACTTCGATTCCATCCAGGATGCGATGGACGCCGCCGACGATGGCAAGCGCCTGCGCGGTGCCAGCACGATCAGTCAGCAGACGGCCAAGAACCTGTTCCTGTGGAACGGCCGCAGCTTCGTGCGCAAGGGACTGGAAGCGTATTTCACCGTGCTGATCGAACTGAGCTGGCCGAAACGGCGCATTCTCGAGGTGTACATGAATATCGCCGAGCTCGGCAACGGCGTGTACGGCGTCGGTGCGGCCAGTGAACTGTACTTCCACACCCCGCCTGCCCGGCTCGGCGCGGCACAGGCAGCGCGCCTGGCCGCCGTGCTGCCCAGCCCGCGCCGCCTGCATGCGGACCAGCCCAGTGCCTATGTGTTGCGCCGCGCCAGCTGGATCCAGCAGCAGATGGGTCACCTGGGCGGCCCGGCCTATGTCGAAGGCCACGCGCCTCCACGCCAGCCACATTGAACCGCGCCCTCGCCTGAGTTCCGGCAGTTGGTTAGCATGAACCCTCCTTTCGCTGGCGCCGCCCATGCCGCAACTCACCATTGTCGTTCCCGCCTACAACGAGTCGGCCGTGCTGGAGACGTTCCACCAGCGGCTGCGGAACGTACTGGACGGCTTGTCGCTGGACGCCAGCGTGCTTTACGTCGACGACGGCAGTAGCGACGACACCTGGGCGATCATCCAGACGCTGATGGCCCGTGATCCGCGCACCGGGGCGCTCAAGCTTTCGCGCAACTTCGGCAAGGAAGCGGCGCTGACCGCCGGGCTCGACGCGGTCACCGCCGATGCGGCGGTGGTGATCGATGCCGACCTGCAGGATCCGCCGGAACTGATTCCCGCACTGGTCGAACAATGGCGCGCCGGCTACGACGTGGTGTATGCCACGCGCAGTGCCCGCGCCGGCGAGAGTGGCTTGAAGCGGTTCACCGCCGCCGCGTTCTATCGCAGCATGGAGCGGCTGTCCGACACCGCGATACCACGCGATACCGGCGACTTCCGGCTGCTCTCACGGCGCGCACTGGACGCGCTGGGCCAGCTGCGCGAACGCCAGCGTTTCATGAAAGGCCTGTTCAGCTGGATCGGTTACCGGCAAACCGCCGTGCAGTACCTGCGCGAACCGCGCCAGGCCGGCGCGACCAAGTGGAATTATTGGCGGCTGGGGCAACTGGCGATCGAAGGCATCACCTCGTTCTCCACGGCGCCACTGCGGCTGGCCACCTGGGTCGGACTGGCTTCGGCCGGGCTGGCGTTCGTCTACGGACTCTGGGTGTTGATTCATTCGCTGCTGTATGGCGATCAGGTGCGCGGTTACCCGACGCTGATGCTGGTGATCCTGTTCATCGGCGGCGTGCAGCTGCTGGCGCTGGGCGTGATCGGCGAATACCTCGGTCGCAACTACGCCGAGAGCAAGCGCCGACCGCTGTATTTCATCGAGGAGCAGCGGCTGCCGGGCAATCCGCGCTGAAGCCGCCGGCATGCTTCACGACTTCACTACACCTCACGCATGCGCCAGCGTTAGACTCATGCACAGACGGCCCGCACGGGGCCGGCAGGAGACCCAAGCATGAGCCAGGTCAAGCATCTGCTGGAAAGCAAGGGCAGCACGATCTTCAGCATCGCGCCAGACGCACCGGTACTCGAAGCGATCAAGCACATGGCCGAACATCGCATCGGCGCACTGCTGGTGATGCGCGGGGAAAAGCTGGTGGGTGTGTTGTCGGAGCGCGATTACGCGCGCAAGGTGATCCTGCAAGGCCGATCTTCGGCGCAGACCGCCGTGTCCGACATCATGAGCAGCGAACCCGTCACCGTCGGCCCGGACACCGATGTGTTCGATTGCATGCGCCTGTGCACCGACAGCCGCATACGCCACCTTCCGGTGGTGCAAGGCGACAAGGTCATGGGGGTGATCTCGATCGGCGATCTGGTCAAGGCGGTGATCGATGCACAGGCCGAGCAGATCGAGCATCTGCAGCGCTACATCACCAGCTGAGTACGCCCCTGCGCTGCCGAGAAAGCAGCATCATCTGAGCGGGTCTGACGACGCGCTGTTGCCGATGCGTTGCGCATGCTCCTCCGGCGCAAGATCCGCTGACCAGCCAGCACGCCTCGCCACCACCGCCGCCAGCGCAGCGACACCGGTGCCCAGCAAGGCCAGCCCGGCGACGCCCAGGCCAAGCATGCGCAACCCGCTCACCGCACTGGTCACCACCACGTCGCCGAAACGCCATACCGCGGTCTCGACGAAGTTCTTGCCCTTGTAACGCGTCTCGCGCGGTACCCGCGTATACAGCGCATCCACCGCCGGCTTGGTCATGCCGTAGGCGAAGCCACGCGTGATCACCAGCATCACCGCCAGCAGCGGCACGCTGTAGCTGAAGAACGCAAAGCTGCCACCACCGATCAGCGCCACCCCGGTCAACAGGGCCAGATTCACCAGCGAAGGCACGACCAGTCCCCAGCCGGCGCCGCGACGCACCAGCAACCACGGCGTCAGGCTCAGCTGCAACGCTGCGCCGAGCAGATTGGTAGCCAGATCCAGATCGTTGTAGAACAACGTGCGCGCGACCGTGCTGGTGAAATGCGCCTTGGCGT
>DAIMGD010000032.1:0-14398 GCA_036724165.1 Rhodanobacter sp. | reverse complement strand
CTGCCGACCCGGCCGGGACCGATCAGGCCGACCGCCAGCACGCGCCGCCGCCGCGCGGACGGCACGGCGCAAGCAAACGAGCGCGGCAGGGTGGCAAGTTCAGACGCACAGATGTTCACGATGACCTCCTGTTGAGGCCCGTGCTCGCTGGCGGATCGGCTTCTGCTTGGGTGTACGCCGGCCCGCCTCATCGAGGGCGGGGCCGTTGCGTAGGGAAGAACCTAGTCGCGCACGGACACCCACCCCGACCGAGTCGTGGTGGTGGTCGTGATCGTGGTGGCGATGGAAGCGGTATTGACGCTGGCCGGCAACGCCGCACGCCCGGCGGAAACCGGGGCGAGGTGCCTGCATGCTGGCGCGGATGACGACATGGCATCGACCTTAGAGCGACGGCGCCGCCGCGGTCAACAGATTCATTTGCAACCTTCCGCCGCGGGTCGTATGCGGCGATGAACCGTCCCGAATGCATCACTGCGGGCGCGTGTCGGTGCCGTGGCGGTGGTGACTGCGCCGTTATGTCACACCGGTCATGTCTGGACCCGGGTCTGGGGTTGGGTGCACGCTTGCCGCTTCACCGACGGATCGATCTTGCAAATGACCAGCACATCCTGGGTTGCGCTGCTTGGCGCGATCGCACTCGGCAGCCTGCCGTTGACCGCACGGGCCTGCGCCAGCTGCGGCTGCAGCTTGAGCACGGACGCGGCCACCGGCTATTCGACTGAGTCGGGCTGGCGCGTCAATCTCGACTACAGCTTCATCGACCAGAGCCAGCTGCGTCACGGCAGCGGCAAGGCCAGTGCGCAACAGGCGGTCGACCAGCCCGCCGACCCGTCGGCGGGCGGCGGCGAGATCGAGAAGGACACGCTCAACCGCTACCTCAACCTGTCGCTGGCCTATCGGCTCGATGCGGACTGGGGTTTCAGCCTGCTGCTGCCCTACGTGCTGCGCGACCACACCACCTACGGCGATCAGGAGCAGCCGTATGTGCCGGCGCAAACAGCGCCCGACCAGCTCAGCGGCACCCGGGTCTCCGGCCTTGGCGACATCAAGCTGCTGGCCGGCTACCAGGGCTTCCTGCCGACGCACAATCTCGGCGTGCAGTTCGGCGTGAAGCTGCCCACCGGCAATTACGGCGGCGAGACGGATGACGGCACCGTGGTCGGGCATCCGACCTCGTTCCGCTCCGGGCCGGCGCTGGGTCAGGCACTCGACACCAGCCTGCAGGCCGGCACCGGCAGCACCGACCTGATCGTCGGCGGCTACTACTACCAGCCGGTGTGCCAGAATTTCGATGCCTTCGTCAACGGCCAGTTCCAGGCCGCGGTCGCGCAGCGGCTGGCCATGCCGGGCGCCGACTATCGGCCCGGCAACCTGGCCAGCATGAGCCTGGGCCTGCGCTACGAGGCGCACGCGGACTGGGTGCCGCAGCTGCAGCTCAACCTGCAGCACAAGAGCGCCGACCAGGGCGCGCTGGCCGATGTGCCCGACTCCGCCGGCACCGTCGCCTACCTGAGCCCGGGCATCAGCGTGACGCTGGCCGGGCACGTCCAGGCTTACGCCTTCGTGCAGGTGCCGGTGTACAGCCGCCTGTCGGGATACCAGCTGTTCCCGCACTGGACCGGCACGCTCGGCGTCAGCATGGCGCTGTGATGCTGCACTCGAACAGTCGCCAGACCGCTCGGCTGCGCCGAGTCTGCGCGGGCCTGCTGTGGTTCGTCTGCGCATTCGGCGTGTCTGCCCGGGCGAATAGCCTGGTCGCGGGTCAGCCAGCGCCGTCCATCACCCTGACCACGCTCGATGGCCAGCGCATCGACACGCGCGATCTGCGCGGCAAGGTGGTGATCGTGACGTTCTGGGCCACCTGGTGCGAACCCTGTCGCGAGGAGTTGCCGCTGCTCTCGCGCTATGCGCGGCAACACGCGGCGCAAGGTCTGGTCGTGCTCGGCTTCAGTCTCGACTCGGCCGATCAGCTCGGCAAGGTGCGCGCGGTGGCGAATAGCCTGAGCTTTCCGACCGGCCTGCTCGGCGACCCGCACGTGCCTGGCTACGGCCGCATCTGGCATCTGCCGGTCAGCTTCGTGATCGGTCGCGACGGTCGCCTGGTCGATGACGGCTGGAAGGACGACCAGCCGGTATGGACGTCCAGACGCCTTCAGCGCATCGTCACGCCGCTGCTGGTTCCGCTGGACTGACCCGCCGAGCGCAGCGCTGCTATGCCAGCGTGGCCATCAAGATCAGCGAGATCGGTTGCCGCGTCTGCGGATGCAGCGGCTCGCGCAGCTCCAGCAAGCGCAGCCCATGCTCCGAAAACAGCCGCACCCAGCTCTCCAGGGTGCGGAAATACCACGGCGCCGGATCGCTGAAGTCGGCCGTGAAGCCGGCCCAGGATCCTTCGCGCCAGCCATCCCGGTAGGGCTGCCCGCCGCATGCGGTGAGCGGATGCAGGGTCTGCACCAGCAAGCTGCCGTGCGGCTTGAGCAGGGTGCGGATCACGCCGAACAGATCCTCGACCGACTCCCTGCCGAGCAAGGCGAAATTGCACACCACCGCATCGAAGGATTGGTCGAGCTTGCCGGCAGCCACCTCCGCATAGGTCATCACGCGGAAGTCGCCGCCGCCGGCGAGCCGGGCCTGTTCGACCAGCGCGGGAACCGCATCGATCCCGCTCACCGCGATCCCGGTGGCGGCCAGTGCGCGGGCCAGCCCGCCAGGGTGGCATCGACGATCGCCTGATCGGTGACCAGCCGGCGACTGGCGATCCGCCGCTCGCGCACGGCGGTGATCCACGATGCGGCGTTGATGCCCCAGGAATCGATGATCTTCGCGTCGCTGAGTGGCTCGCTGCTCATGGATGGTTTTGCTGGATTGGCTTCCTGCGTCCGGCGTGCTGCGGGAGGGTCATCCGGCATCGCGGACACCGGGATCGAGGATGGCGCAGCGAACACGCATCGCCATCGGACAGCGCAGCGTGACAGCCGGAGCGATCCACGCGCGGCTCAGGTTCCGAAGCCGGCAGGCCGGGCTGCGTGGCCGGTGCGTGGCACTGGCGACCCGACGGCTGCGGTGAAGTTGACTACGCGCGAAACGGCTCGCCGGATTCACCCGCCGGGCAAGTTCCGCTGGGTGCCGGTCGGACCCGGCCAGCTGACGCTGCTGCCTGCCAGAGCTGTCCCCGCGGTGAAATCGGACGCCGGCAAAACCATCCGGACCTTCGCCCTCAGTGCGCCAGATCGATCGCATACGTCGCGGTGCCATCGTCGTGATCCTTGAGCTGGCGAACATTCTCAATGCCAGCAGCGCGCGCCACCTCCTGCTTGCCCGAAGCCGCGGTGAACACCACCGGGCCGTGCGTCTTCAGCGGCGCGAACTGCCATGAGCTGGGTTCGAGGTCGCTGGCGCCGAGCTGCTGGTGGTGCTGCAGCCACTGCGCGAGGATCTCGCGGGTGCCGTCCGGCGCGGCCAGCACGATGCTGCTGCCGTCGAGGCCGGGGAAGTGGCCGCCGCCGCTGGCGCGGTAGTTGTTGGTGACGATCACGAACGGATCGGTCGGTGAAACCGGTTTGTCGTGATACCTCAGCGAAGTGATGCGCTGGCCGACCGGCTTCGACACGTCGATGACATAGTGGATGCCGCCCTGGATCTGGTCGAAGTTGTAGCCCACGTAATGCGGGTTGATCAGCGACTGTTCGCCGCTCTTGCGCGGGTCGATCCGGTTGAAGCGTTCGGCGGATTTTTCCAGCCACGCCTTGAGGCCGGCGCCGTCGGTCTTCACCGCGGCCAGCGTGTTCGGATAGAAGTACAGGTCGGCCGCGCTGCGCAGGGTGAGCGGGCCGGGCGCCACGTCGGTGTAGTCGTCGGGGCCGCCGAAGCCGGTGCGGAACGCGGCGGCGGCGGACAGCACCGGCACATCGCGCAGCTCCGGATGCACGCGCGGCAGTTCGCTGCGCACGTAGTCGGCCTGCGCGGCGTTGACCGGCGCCAGCGCGGTCATGTTGCCCTCGTCGGCGAAGTAGCTGCTCAGGCGCAGCGTGCTCGCGCCGATCGGCGTGTTGACGTAGGCGATTGCCGCTTCGTGGGCCTGCTGCACCAGCGGGGCGATTTCGGGGTCGGCCGGCACGCACTGGTGCTTCTGGGGTTCGGGCTTGCCCGACCCGGACGGGCGCGGACAGATCGGCCGTACCTCGCTGTGCGTTTCGTTGTAGTCGATCAGCCAGCGGCCGTTCTTGCGATTCAGCACCAGCTGGATCACGCCCAGGTCCTTGCCGAAGAAGCCGCCCATCACCGCCGGCACGGTGCGCACGAAGCCGCGCTTGGCGTCGACGTTCTTCAAGCCGACGTAATGCGGGCCGGGGAATTCGGTATGCGAGTGGCCAAGCAGCAGCACGTCGATGCCCGGCACGCCGGCCAGGTACCAGCCGCCATTTTCCATCTGCGCGGTGTACGGCGCGGTGTCGAGGCCGCCGTGCAGGATCGCCACGATCAGGTCGGGATGCTGCGCCTGGATTTGCGGCAGGTACCTGCGCGCGGCTTCAACGACGCCGCTGACGGTGATCTTGCCGCCGAGTTTCTGCTTGTCCCACTGCATGATCGGCGGCGGGGTGAAACCGATGATGCCGATGCGCAGCGGCACGCTGAGCTTGCTGCCGTCCTGCGTATACGCCTCGATGGTCTTCGTGACGATCGTCCACGGCTGGAAGATCGGCGCGCCGTCGCGCGCGCTGTAGACGTTGGCCAGCACCAGCGGAAAGTGCGGGCCGGCGCAGTGCTTGCGGTGGCCGCCGTCGACATTCATCGGCGTGCCGGTGACCTGCGACAGGAAGCCCAGGCCGTAGTTGAATTCGTGGTTGCCGGCGGTGCCGCCGTCGTAGCCGAGCGCATCCATCGCCCGGTAGATCGCCAGCTCCTGCCCGCAGCCAACCGGTTTCACCATTGCCTGGTAGTCGGCCAGCACACTGCCCTGGATGGTGTCGCCGTCGTCGAACAGGAAGCTGTTGGCGAACTCCGCGCGGGCGCGGCGGATCAGCGTGGCGGTGCGCTCGTAGCCGAGCGAGTCGTCCGGCTTGAGCTTGTAGTAGTCGTAGCTCAGTACGTTGGAATGGATGTCGGTGGTCTCCAGGATCGCCACGTTCGCGAGCGCGCCGTCGGGTACCTTGCCGGATTTCAGGCCCGGGCTGGCGCAGCCGGCGAGCAGCAGGGCAGCGAGAGCGGCGAGCGGGGCTTTGCGTGGGACAGGGCGTGGCGACATGGCAGTTCCGAGGGGCGGGTGCGGGTGCAGAGCGTAAAAACTAGCAGATCATGATGACCCTGGCCGTGCGCCGGCCGCGACGACAACCCCCAACGCCAGTGGAACAGCGTGACTGCCCGTCCTGTCTGCTACCGGCGCAAGACCGTAAGATGGCGCTTTGGTGACACCCGGTCCTACAGGGGGACTTTCAACTCATGCGTCGAATTTCGTTGCGCTACACGCGGCCCGCTGCCGTATCGCTGTGCGCGCTGCTGTTGTTTGCCGGTTGCGTGGCGATCGCGGCGCTGCCCGAACCGCTGTGGCCGCAGAAGTGCTTCATCGCGGCGCTGATGCTCTGCACGTTCGGCGTGCTGCTGTTTGCGTTCGCGCGTGTCGCCAGCGCGCTGCTGGTGGCCGGTGGTCTGTTCGTCGCGCTGAAATTCCTGTCGGTGCTGAAGCTGAAGTACCTCGAAGAGTCGCTGATGCCGTCGGACTTCGTCTACTACGCCGGCACCAGCCTGCTCGATACGCTGCGGCATTATCCGCACCTGTATGCGCTGGGCATCGGCATCTGCGTGCTGGTGCCGCTGCTGCTGTGGCTGGTGTGGCGCTGGGACTGGCGCCTGTGGCGCGGCGTCGGCCGCTGGCCGGTGCTCGGCCTGCGCATCGCGGGCACCGCGCTGGGCATGCTGGCGTTCTGGATCTGCATGCTGCCCGGCGGCCCGTTTGCGCAGGTGCACGCGCGCGGCGTGTGGGAGAAATTGTCCGACGACGCGCAGCTGACGAATTTCTTCGTCAACATCCGCGATGCCGACGTGCACCTGCCGGCGATGTCCAGCGACGCGGTGGCCGAGCAGCAGTGGCAGTCGACCGCGCAGGGCGAACCGGGCGCGACCCATTCGGCGTATCCGGACATCGTGCAGGTGCTCGAGGAGAGCACCTTCGATCCGTCGATGTATACCGCCTGCAGTGCGCCGCAGTGCCGTGCCTCGATGTTCCAGCCGGATGCGCGCACCCGCGGCACCGGCGCGCTGCGCGTGCATACGTTCGGTGGCGGCACCTGGGTCAGCGAGTTCGCCACCCTGACCGGCATGCCGCAGGACATCTTCGGACCCGGCGGCATGTATGCGCCGTATGTGCTGGCGCCGCACGTGCGCGACGCGCTGGCGATGCAGCTGCGCCGGCTCGGCTATCTCACCATCGCGATCTATCCGACCGAAGGCAGCTTCATCAACGGTCGCAACGCCTACAAGTCCTACGGCTTCGATCACCTGTACGACGTCAAGGAGCTCGGCCTGGACGAATGGGAAGAGACCGACAAGCAGATGTTCGACGCCGCCAAGCGCGTCTACGACAAGGTGAAGAAGCCGGGCCAGCCGGTGTTCGTGATGATCCTCACGATCAACCAGCACGGCCCGCACGACGATCCGATGCCGACCGTGCCGCTGCCGTTCCGCGATCTGCTGCACGGCCTCGACGCCGCGACCGCGCTCAACTTCGACACGTATCTGGCGCGCCTGCACGACTCCGACCTGGGCATGCGCGGACTGGAACACGATTTCCTCGATCGCGCGCAGCCGACCGTGCTGGTGCACTTCGGCGATCATCAGCCGTCGTTCGAGGGGCTGATCCGCGACCTGCCGCGCAGCCTGCCGGCACCGCTGCGGCCGTACCGTGACTACCTGACCTACTACATGATCAAGAGCAACTTCGCCGGCGCGCCGCTGCCGAGCTATCCAATGCTCGACATCGCGTTCCTGCCCAGCATGGTGCTGCAGGCGGCGGGCTTGCCGGAAGATCCGTATTTCTCCGCGTCGACCGCTCTGCGCACGCGCTGCGGCGGCCTGTATGACGACTGCGCGGTACCGGGCCTGATCGACTCCTACCACGCCTGGACGTTTGGACGGCTGCACGTGTACCAGTAGCCGGCGCCGGCGGGCCGGATCGCCGGCAGCCGGACAGGCGCCGCGCCGGAGCAACCGGTCTCGCGCCCCTCATCGATGCGTCGAGCGCATAGCGGCGCGCTGGTTTTGCTGCCCTGCGACATGCGGCTGTCATGGACACCGGACAGCATGACCGGGCAAACTTCGGTGGCCACTCCATGTGGCATCAAGGGGAAACCATGTCGATCCAGATCGCCAGCAAAACGCTGTGGGCGCCGCGTCGTCGCAGCCTGTCTCTGTGTATCTCGTGCCTGCTGCTGGGCATCCCGCTGCTGGGCCAGGCGCAGCCGGCCAACCCCGATGCACCGGCCGCGGGATCCAGCACGCCGCCACCGGGCAAGGCCGCTACCACCCTGAACACGATCGTGGTAACCGCGCAGAAACGCGAGCAGCAGGAAAAGGATGTGCCGATCTCGATCTCGGCGTATTCCGGCAATTTCCTGAAGACGCTCGGTATCACGCACATGGATGATCTGGGCCGTTACGCGCCGGGCGTGCAGATACAGGTGCAGAGTCCGAACACGCCGAGCATCGCGATACGCGGCATCACCACCGACGACACCTCGGCCAACACACCCGGGCGCGTGTCGGTGTTTCAGGACGGCGTGGACATCAGCCGCGCGGTCGGCTCGATCGTGGCCCTGTACGACATGGACCGCATCGAGATATTGCGCGGTCCGCAGGGCACGCTGTTCGGCCGCGGCGCCGAGAGCGGCGCGCTCTCGCTGATCGACAACAAGGCCAATGACACCACCGCGGGCGGGTTCACCGCCGAGTTCGGCAATTACGCCAGCCGCCTGTTCACCGGCTTCTTCAATACGCCGCTCGGCGCCAACGTGGATGGGCGCGTGGCGATCTACGACAGCGAGCACGACGGCTACATCAAGAATCTCGCCGGCGGCACGCTCGATGGCGAGGACACCAAGGCGATACGCGCCAGCGTGCATATCAAGACCGGCGCGCAGAGCGGCATCGACCTGGTCGCCAACTATCAGCGCGACACCCCGCCGGGCACCGATTTTCGCAGCCTGCTGCCGGACAGCCAGGGTTCGACCAACGTGTTCGGCCCGGCCGATCTCAACCAGGGCACGGCGCTGGGCATCCGCCGCAAGGTCTACAGCCTTGCCGCGCTGGGCAGCTTCCAGCTCAGTGACGACTGGACCCTGAACACCACTACCGGCCTGCGCAGACTCGATTCCAACGAGAACTTCGACGCCGACGGTTCGCAGCTCGATATGCTCAATTTCGGCAATCATTCGAGGAGCCACCAGGCCAGCCAGGAAATCCGTTTCAACTTCGACAATGGCGGGCGCTTCACCGGTTTCGTCGGCGCCAACTTCTTCTACGAGAACGGCAGCCAGGCGGTGCCGTTCCACACCGACGAGCGCAGCCTGCTGATCGACCTGATTCCGCTGGCGCGGAGCCTCGACCCCGCCGTGATCAATCTTCTTTTCGGCCCGACCAATCCACCTCTGCTGACCTCGAATTTCCAGCCGAACCAGCCTTACAGCGCGATTCCGTTGCTCAATACCATGCTCAACCCGAACGAGCGCGAAGGCTTCGAGAACCACGGCAGCACGCGTTCGTACGAGATTTTCGCGGACGGCACCTTTCACCTCACCGACAGCTTCGACATCACCGGCGGTCTGCGCGCGTCGCACGAGGACATCACCGCGGGCTATCAGGTGTTCAACGCCAGCGGCCCGAATGCAGCCAGTATCGGGCCGGCCTTTGCGCTGTTTGGCGCCGGCGTCAACGGCATCACCGCACCCAACGACCTGTTCGCACCGACCAATGGCCTGCTCACTGACGCGAAAAGCACCAATTCGGCGGTGGGACGGCTGATCGGAAGCTGGCGCGTCAACGACGACATCAACGCCTATGTCAGCGTGTCGCGCGGGCGCCGGCCGGACGCACTGGCGTTCAACGTCAATCCCGATGGCAGCTATGGCAAGGATGCGCTGCCGGCGGAAACCCTGTGGAACTACGAGGTGGGCGTCAAGGGTTCGGCCGACCAGGGCAAGCTCGCCTACGACCTGTCCGCGTTCTACTACAGCTACACCAATTTCCAGAGTCAGGTGTATCAGAACGGGCAATACATCGCGGTGAATTCCGGTCGCGCGCATTCGCCGGGTTTCGAGGCCTCATTGCAACAGGCGTTCACCGACGACTTCAGCGCCTACCTCAACTACAGCTATCTGCACGCGCGCTTCGATGGCACCGACCAGAACGGCAACCCGCAGCAGTACGCGGGCAACCACCTGCGCCTGGCGCCGAACAATTCGCTGGCGCTGGGCCTGCTGTGGAGCGTCCCGCTGGGCGACAACCGGGCGTTCTATTTCCGCCCCAGCTACACCTGGCGCTCCCGGATCTATTTCGAGGACAGCAACAATCCGGATGATGTGCAGTCCAGCTACGGCCTGCTCAACCTGCGCACCGGCGTGAGCTTCGACAAGGGGCGCTGGGACCTGGGCCTGTGGGGCAGCAACCTGGCCAACAAGAAGTACCTGATCGACGGCGGCAACACCGGCGAGAACTTCGGCCTGCCGACGTATGTCCCCGGTGCACCGCGGACGTTCGGGGTCAGCATCTCCGGCAAGTTTTGAGGTAACTGGTGCAGCGCAGTTTGCTGGCGGTCGCGGTCGCGGCGGGCCACCTGATCGCCTCGCCGCTGCGTTCGCACGCCAGCGAGGCGGTTTTTGGCGCCAGCCGCGACTTCCTGCGGCAGGTGGCCGGCCTTGGCGCCGGTGAATCACTGAGCGGCGCGTGCGCTGTCAACGGCGTTTCATCGGTGTCGGACATCATCACCGTGCATCCGGTACCGGCCCGCCGAGTGAATCCATGAAACGTCTATGCTTGCGCATCGCCTTCGCCGCCGGAGTCTCGGCCATGTTGCCCAGTCCAGCATCCGCCCACGAAAAGCCGCTCGCCGCGAAGGTGCTGGTGATCGGCCATCGCGGCGCGCCGGCGTTGCGGCCGGAGCACACGCTGGCTTCCTACAGCCAGGCGATCGCCGACGGCGCCGACTTCATCGAGCCGGATCTGGTGATGACGCGGGATGGCGTGATGGTGGCGCGGCACGAGAACGAGATCGGCGGCACCACCGACGTCGCCAGTCATCCGGAATTCGCCGCGCGCAAGACCCGCAAGACGATCGACGGCCATCCGGTGTCCGGCTGGTTCACCGAGGATTTCACGCTCGCCGAGCTGAAGACGCTGCGCGCCCGCGAACGGCTGCCGCAGCTGCGCAGCACGAAGTACGACGGCGAATTCCAGATCCCCACGCTGGACGAGATCATCGATTTCGTCGCCGCCGAGTCGGCGGTGGTCGGGCATCCGGTCGGCATCATCCCGGAGATCAAGCACGGCACCTACTTCCAGAAACTTGGCCTGCCGATGGAGGACAGCTTGCTGGCGACGCTGGCCGCGCACCGCTACACGCGCACGGCGCCGGTGGAGATCCAGTCGTTCGAGATCGCCAACCTCCGCTATCTGCATGCCAAGCTCGGCAGCGCCGAGGCGCGCAGCCGGCATCCGAACATCCGCCTGCTGCAGCTGATCGATGACGCCGGCGCGCAGCCGTACGACGTGGTGGCCGTCGGCGGCAGGCTTAGCTACGGCCAGATGATGACGCCGGCCGGATTGCACGCGATCGCCGGTTACGCGGATGCGATCGGCCCGAACATCAACGCGATCATTCCACTCACCGCCGATGGCCACCTCGGCCACCCGACCGCGCTGGTGCACGATGCGCATGCGGCGGGATTGGAACTGCATCCGTATACCTTCCGGCCGGAGAATTTTTTCCTGGCGAAGGATTTCTGGCAGGGCAGCGATCCGAACACGTTCAACGAAGCCGGCCTGATCGCCCAGATTCGCGTCTACCTCGACGCCGGCATCGATGCGTTCTTCACCGATGATCCGGCGATCGGCCGCAAGGCGCTGGATCGGCGCTGAAGGGCACCCGGAATTCTCCAGAGACGTCATTCCGGCGAAAGCCGGAATCCATTTTGCCTTTCGCAACATCACCATGAATGACCAGCGTCGCTGTGGTGGAGTGTCTCGGCTTTCGCAGGGATGACGCAAAAAATAGCGGGTTCTTTCGAGGTTCTTTGAAGAGCGCCGCACGGGTATCCGAGCCGGCTATGATCGGACGCTGGTCCCATCGGTGCCATGAATGTCCGCCATCACTTTGCAAGCCAGCCACAAGTTGTCATTTCGCTGGCTTCCCCTGGCCACGCTGGCAGCTGCACTCGGCGCGATCGTCGGCGCGCTGCTGGCTGCGAATGATCCCGGCATGGGCTGGCACTGGCTGCACTGGATCTGCAAGCCGCTGGCCACCGTGCTGATCCTGTGGCTGGCATGGCGCGCGCAACCCGCGCTGTCGACGCGCTACCGGCGCTGGATCTCGGCGGGCATTGCCTGTTCGCTGCTCGGCGATGTGCTGCTGATGCTGCCGCAGGACCTGTTCGTACCCGGGCTGCTGGCGTTCCTGCTCGGACACCTGTGCTTTCTCACCGCGTTGCTCGGTGACAGCCGCTTCGCCGCGCGGCCGTGGTGGCTGCTGGCCAGCCTCGGCTTCGGCGCAGTCAACCTGTACCTGTTGTGGGATTCGATCGGTGCCGCGCTGCGCCTGCCGGTGATCGTCTACGTGCTGGTGCTGACCAGCATGGGCGGCCAGGCGCTGGTGCGCGCGAGCATGTTCGCGCGGCGCGGCGATCCGCAACGCGGCAGCGCGTGCCGGGCCGCGCTGGGCGCGATGCTGTTCATGCTCAGCGACAGCCTGCTGGCATGGAACCGCTTCCATGCGGCGATCCCGTTGTCGAGCCTGTGGGTGTTGTCGACGTATTATCTGGCGCTGTGGTGGATCGCGCGCTCGGTGCAGCGCGACAATGTGCCGATGGCGGTTGGGATAATCGAGGCGGGTGCAACGCAGTGAACACGCAGGAACTCATCATCACCTGGGCGACACCAGTGTTCTTCCTGTTGATCGGGATCGAGCTGCTGGTGGCGAAGCTGCGCGGCCGTACCGCCTATGGCAGCAGCGATGCGGTCAGCAGCATCGGGCTGGGGGTGATCTCGCAGATCGTCGGCGTGTTCAGCAAGCTGCTAACGCTGGGCATCTACGCGTGGTGCGTGCAGCACCTGGCGCTGCTCACGCTGCCGGCGGATCGCCTGTGGGTCTGGGCCGGCGCCTTGCTGATGTACGACTTCTGCTACTACTGGCTGCACCGCTGCGGGCACGAGGTGAACATCCTGTGGGCCGCGCACGTGGTGCACCACCAGAGCGAGCACTACAACCTGTCCACCGCGCTGCGCCAGACCGGCAGCGGCGCGCTGCTGGGCTGGCTGTTCTACCTGCCGATGGCGCTGCTCGGCGTGCCGCTGAAAGTGTTCGTGGTGGTGGCCTTGATCGACCTGCTGTACCAGTTCTGGGTGCACACCGAACAGATCGGCCGGCTCGGCTGGTTCGACCGCGTGTTCTGCTCGCCGTCCAATCACCGCGCCCATCACGCGGTGAACGACCGTTACCTCGACCGCAATTACGGCGGCATCCTGATCATCTGGGATCGGCTGTTCGGCAGCTTCGTCGAGGAAGACGACACCGATCCGCCGGTGTACGGCACGCGTTCGCCGCTGCGCAGCTGGAACCCGCTGTGGGCGAATGTCGAGGTCTACTGGAAGACCGCGCAGGATGCATGGCATGCGAAGCGCTGGCGCGACAAGCTGCTGGTCTGGCTGAAGCCGCCGGGCTGGCGGCCGGCCGATGTGGCAGCGCGGTTTCCGAAGCCGGATTTCGTGATGCCCGGCGAACGCTTCAATCCGCCCCAGTCGAAACCGATGATGCTCTACGTGCTGGTGCAGTTCGCGCTGCTGCTGGGCATGGCCACGCAGTTTCTCGGCATGGCGGGCAAGGCGGAGCTGCCGGCGCTGCTGGCCTACGCGGTCTATCTGGTCGCCAGCCTGTGCGTGCTGGGCGCGTTGATGGAAGGACGGCGCTGGGCGCTCTGGCTGGAAGCGCTGCGGGTGCTGGCGACCGCGCTGCTGCCGCTGCTGGCCGGCCGCTGGTTCGGGATTGGCCATCTGGACGGCCGTATCGCGCTGGCGCTGGCTGCGATCTTCGGCCTCAGCGCATTGGCGTTGCCGTGGCTCGTTCAGTCGTCTTCCGTTGTGGGAGCGGCTTCAGCCGCGAACTGAAGAGCATCGCGGCTGAAGCCGCTCCCACAGATCCAGTCGCCGTGTTGCACTGCGCTGTGTACGCTGGGGCGTATTCGTTATGATCGCCGTTCGTTCAACGGGGATCACGCAATGGGTTTCTTCAGCAAGCTGGTGCGCCACAAGTCGGTCGAGCAGTTGCAGGCGGAGGCCGGCACGCGTGGCGATTTCCGCCGCGTGCTGGGGCTGTGGCAGCTCACCGCGATCGGCATCGGCGGCATCATCGGCGTCGGCATCTTCGTACTGGCCGGCCAGCAGGCGGCCGCCAACGCCGGCCCGGCGGTGGCGCTGAGCTTCATCATTGCCGGCCTCGGCAGTGCCTGCGCCGCGCTGTGCTACGCCGAGTTCGCCGGGCTGATCCCGGTGACCGGCAGCGCCTATACGTATGGCTACGCGGTGCTCGGCGAATTCGTCGCCTGGATCATCGGCTGGGATCTGCTGCTGGAGTACGCGCTGGTGGTCGCGGTGGTGGCGATCGGCTGGTCCGGCTATGTGCAGGTGCTGTTGAGTTCGGCCGGCGTGCATCTGCCGGAATGGGCGCAGCAGAGCATGAGCGCGCAGACCATGCAGTATTACCTGCAGCAGATGTTCGGCCTGCATGGCGCGAACGCGATCGCCGCGCCGAGCGACGGCCATCGCTTCAACGTGATCGCCGCCGGCGTGTCGGTGGCGGTGGCACTGCTGCTGACCGTGCGCACCGAGTGGGGCGCGCGCTTCAACACCGCGGTGGTGGCGATCAAGGTGATCGGCGTGCTGCTGGTGGTGCTGGTGGGCGTGTTCTACATCAACACCGCGAACTGGCATCCGTTCATTCCCGCGCGCATCGTCGACGCCACCACCGGGCTCGGCCATTTCGGCTGGCAGGGTGTGCTGACCGGCGCCAGCGTGGTGTTCTTCGCGGTATTCGGCTACGACACCCTGACCACCGCGGCGGAAGAGGCGAAGCATCCGCAGCGCGATCTGCCGCGCGCGGTGCTGCTGTCGCTGGCGATCGCGATGGTGCTGTACATCGCGG
>DAIMGD010000031.1:14038-14514 GCA_036724165.1 Rhodanobacter sp. | reverse complement strand
ACGAAGGGCTGATCCCGGGGCCGCGAATGTTCGTCGCCACCCGCGCCATCGTCGCCACCGCCAGCTACGGCCCGGGGCCGCGCGGCTTCCGTCCGGATCTCGACCTGCCGCAAGGTGCGCAGCCGGTCAGCGGCGCGGATGCGGCGATCGCCGCCGTGCGCGAGCAGGCTGCCCGCGGCGCCGACTGGATCAAGCTGTATGCGGACTATCGGGTGGGTCCGGGCGGTGAAACCGCGCCCACCCTCAATCCGGCAGAACTGAAGGCGATCGTCGATACAGCACACCAGATCGGCCGTCCTGTCGCAGCGCACGCAGCCAGCGATGCGGGCGTGCGAATGGCGGTCGAGGCCGGCGTGGATACCATCGAACACGGTTACGGCGCCAGCGAGGCGACTTTCCGCCTGCTCAAGCAGAAGGGCGTGGCCTATGAACCCACGCTCACCGCGGTCGACGCCACCTCGGAGTATTTCCAGCAC
>DAIMGD010000031.1:0-14028 GCA_036724165.1 Rhodanobacter sp. | reverse complement strand
TTCCAGCACTATGTGCCGGGCAAATCCGAGCCGACGCCGGCCATGAAGGAGGCCGAGCGCGCGTTCCGCACCGCGCTGAAAGTCGGCGTTACCATCGGCAACGGCAGCGATGTGGGAGTGTTCTCGCACGGTACCAACTGGCGCGAGCCTGCGGCGATGGTGCGCGACGGCATGACGCCGGCGCAGGCACTGCATGCAGCCACCAACGTGGCGGCGAAAATCCTGCGCCAGTCACAGCACTTCGGTCGCATCGCACCGGGAATGGATGCCGATCTCGCCGCATTCACCGGCAACCCCAGCATGCAGATCGACGACCTCGCCCATCCCGTCTTCGTGATGAAGGACGGCGTCTCCTATCGCAGCCCCGCAACCACACCATGAACGACACGTTCCATATCCGCCCGATCGAGCCCGCCGACAACGCGGCGATGGCCGCGATCATCCGCGCCGTGATGCCCGAGTTTGGCGCCGACGGTCCCGGCTTCGCGATCCACGATGCCGAAGTCGACACCATGTACGAGGCCTACGCGCAGCCGCGATCCAGCTACTTCGTGGTCGAGCGGGACGGCATGGTGATCGGCGGTGGCGGCGTCGCCCCGCTGGAGAACGCCGAGCTGGACGTTTGCGAACTGCGCAAGATGTACTTCCTGCCCGAAGCGCGCGGCATTGGCGCTGGCAGCGCGATGATGCAGCGCTGTCTCGATGCGGCGCGCACGCACGGCTTTGGCCGCTGCTATCTGGAAACGCTGACCGGCATGGATGCGGCGCAGGCGTTGTACAAGCGCAGTGGTTTCACCGCGTTGTGCGCGCCGATGGGCGGCACCGGCCATTTCAGTTGCGACCGTTTCTTCATCCGCGACCTGTGAGCAAGCCATGAGCAGTCATGATCCGCGCATCGACGCCTATATCGCCAAATCGGCCGAGTTCGCCCGGCCCATCCTCGAACACATCCGCGCGGTGGTGTATGGCGCCTGCCCCGAGGTCGAGGAAAGCCTGAAATGGAGCATGCCGTTCTTCAGCTACAACGGTTCGCCGATGTGCATGATGGCCGCGTTCAAGCAGCACTGCAGCTTCCGCTTCTGGTTGTACAAAGAAGTCATGGGCAGCAGTGCTGACGAGGATGGCATGGGTCAGTTCGGCAAGCTCGCTACGCTCAAGGACCTGCCATCCAGAAAGGAACTCACTGCTTACATCAGGAAAGCGATGGCGTTGAACGAAGCCGGCGTGAAACTGGCACGCCCGAAAGCGGCCGCGAAGCCCGCACCGATCCTGCCGGATGATCTCGCCGCTCTGCTCGCACAGAAAAAGCATGCCGCCGCGCGCAAGACCTATGCGGGCTTCAGCCCCAGCGCGCAGCGCGAATACATCGACTGGATCGGCGAGGCGAAAACCGATGCCACCCGCCAGAAGCGCATCGCCACCACGCTGGAATGGCTGGCCGAAGGCAAGCCGCGCAACTGGAAATACCTGGCGTGCTGAACCCGATGATCCGCATCGCCCGCGACGAGGACGCCGCCGCCATCCACGCGATCTACGCACCCTCGATCACCGACGGTGTGGCCACGTTCGAGACCGAACTGCCGGGCGTGGCGGCGATGCGCGAGCGTATCCACATCCGCCTGCAACACTACCCCTGGCTGGCCTGGGAAGAAGCCGGCGAGGTGCTGGCCTATGCCTACGCCGGCCGTTTCCGTGAACGCGCCGCCTATGACTGGATTGCCGAAACCTCGATCTACGTGCGTGGCGATGCGCAGCGTCGCGGCATCGCGCGCCGGCTCTACGGCGTGCTGCTGGACACGATGCGATTGCAGGGCATCAACCAGGCCGTCGGCGTGATCACCCTGCCCGGCAGCGTCAGCGTGGCGATGCACGAAACAATGGGCTTTTCCGCCGCCGGCGTATGGCGCCAGTGCGGCTACAAGCTGGGGCAATGGTGGGACGTGGGCGTGTGGCAAAAGCAGTTGCAGGTACCCGCTGCGACACCGTTGCCGATCATTCCGCTTCCACAACTGCTGGGTTCGCAGGATCTTCGCGATCTGTTGTCCTGATGCACGACAGGTATTCCACGGCTCGGATCAGCGCGGTCTGAAACAGAAAGCCCCGCCTGCAAGGCGGGGCTTTGTGCTGCCAGGCCATGCCTGGCTGATCGCCCATCACTCAATGATGCAGGAGCAAGTCCGCGATGATGCCGGTGGTCACCGCGACCAGCAGGAAATCACCGTTGTCGCTGCGCACCCAGTGATAGCCTCGCGGCGGCGGGCGCAGGCGCTCGCTGCGCCAGTCGGTCACCACGTAGCGATCACCACGGTAAGCGGCTGGTACATAGCCACCCCTGCGGTACCAGCCTTCGTGGCGACCTCGGTCATACATGCCGTTGTAGTGATGGCCATGATCGTTGCGATCGCTGTAATGACGGTCACCATTGTTGCGATGGTCGTTGTTGCGATGGCTGTCGTGATGGTCCCGATCTTGATGATCACGATCATGGTTCTGATCGTAGGACTGCGCCAGCAGCGGCGCGCTGAACATCAGCATGACGCCGCAGATAACGAGTGCACTCAACTGCTTTTTCATGTCGCGCTCCTGTATTTGATGGCAAGGCACGGGCCGAACCGCCTGGCAAGAATGGAAGGCGGGTTCACTCACGTTGCTTGTGATCAGCCCTCCTACAACAACTCGGCTCAGCCTGATGAAGTGCCCTTGATACGACCGGATCAGCTTTCAAGATCGGGCCGGTCTTTTGACGAACCAGATCGCTTGCGCTTGCCGTGACGGCAAGCGCTGGATACCTCAATGATGAGCGAGAATGCTCGCGATGACGCCGGTGGTAATCGCTACCAGCAGGAAATCACCATTGTCGCTGCGCACGTAGTGATAGCCACGTGGCGGCTGACGCAGATGCTGACCCCGCCAGTCATTCACGACATAGGAACCACCACGGTATTCGGTCGGCACATGACCACCCCGCTTGTACCAGCCCTCACTGCGACCGCGGTCATACATGCCGCGATGATTCTGGCCCTGATGGTTCTGATCGTGATGGCCACGATCCTGCGGTACGGGCTGGGCCGTCACCGCGGCCGTGGTTGACAGCAGCAATGCACCGCAGACCATCCATATGCCAAATTGCTTCTTCATGACGCACTCCCTATGTAGTAGCGAACACCGATTTGCGGTGCAGTTCAAACAGGAATCCTGCCGACCGTGTTGCTTGACAGTCGTCAGCGCAGCCGAAGGATCCCGCGAATGGCTGCGATGCCTGCAACATCGCTGTTGCCGGCCTAACACCGCGTGAATATTTCCGTGAAAGGGATTTCACATTCAGTCACCGGAAACTGCATCGCCGGCATGTCACTCGGTTACCATGAATGTTTCAGGTACGCAGGAATCCCCGATGCAACTCCATCAGGTCAAGGCGATCATTACCGGCGGCGCATCCGGTCTCGGTCACGCGGTTGCGCAGCACCTCGTTGCGAACGGCGGCAACGTCGCACTGTTCGATGTCAATGACGACAAGGGCCGGCACGCTGCGAAGGAGCTGGGCGAGGCGGCACGCTTCTTCCGCACCGATGTCACTTCCGAGGACGGCGTGGCCGCGAACGTGGCTGCCGCGCGCGACGCGATGGGTGGCCTCAACGTGCTGATCAACTGCGCCGGCATCCTCGGCGCCGGTCGCGTGCTGGGCAAGGAAGGCGCGATGCCGCTGGCGAATTTCGCCGGCACGGTGATGGTGAACCTGGTCGGCAGCTTCAATGTGGCCAAGGCCGCCGCCGCGCAGATGCAAGACAACGCGGCCGGCGAAGACGGCGAGCGCGGGGTGATCATCAACACCGCTTCGGTCGCCGCTTACGAAGGCCAGATCGGCCAGGCCGCGTACTCGGCCTCCAAGGCCGGCGTGGTCGGCATGACCCTGCCGATGGCGCGCGAGCTGGCGCGGTTCGGCATCCGCGTGGCGACGATCGCGCCGGGCATTTTCTGGACGCCGATGGTCGACAGCATGTCGCCGCAGGTGCAGGAATCATTGTCCGCCTCGATCCCGTTTCCATCGCGCCTCGGGCAGCCGAGCGAATACGCCGATGCCGTCGCCTTCATCCTCGGCAACCGCTACATCAATGGCGAGACCATCCGCCTCGATGGCGCGGTGCGGCTGCAACCCAAGTAACCCTTTCCTTCCACTTCAATCCTACGAATCCCATCGCATGAAAGCTTCCGACGTCAAGAAAGGCAACGTGGTCGAACATGACGGCACCGTCTACCAGGTGCGCGATATCGAGCGCAGCTCGCCGAGTGCGCGTGGCGGCAACGTCACCTTCCGCTTCACCCTGTATTCGATCCCCGGTGGACGCAAGTTCGACCTCAGCCTGCGCGCCGACGATGACCTGCGCGAGATGGATCTGGTGCGCCGCGCGGCGAATTTCTCCTACATGGACGACGGCGCGTTCGTGTTCATGGACGCCGAGGATTACACCCAGTACCTGCTCTCGCCCGAACTGGTCGGCGACAGCGCCGGCTACATCGTGGAAGGCATCGAAGGCTACTACGTGCAGGTGATCGACGATGCACCGGTGGGCCTGCAGGTGCCGACCAGCGTGATCCTCACCGTGGTCGACACCGCGCCGGAAATGAAAGGCTCCAGCGCCACCAAGCGCAACAAGCCGGCCAGGCTCAACACCGGCATCGAAGTGCAGGTACCGGAGTACATCAGCAACGACGAAAAGGTCTGGGTGAATACGCTTACCGGCGAGTTCGCGGGCCGCGTGTGAGTCGCCTGATGCAGGATGGTCTTCACCGACCAGGCATGCTGCCATGTGCGCTCGGCGTGCTGCTGGGCGTGCTTGCCTGCCAGCCTGCGTCGGCATCGCCCGCCGGCGGCGCCGGAACGCACTGGCCCGCGCCCGTGGCACGCTTCATCGAGCGCAGCGATGGCTGCATGCACTTCGCCGGCGAGTTCAATGGCGATGGTTCGGCGCGCGATGCCCAGGTCAGCCGCCGGATGAACGAGCTGCGCTGCAACTCGCTGCTGGCCGACCTGCAGGCGCTGCGCAAGCGTTACCGCGGCGATGCGCAGATCATCGCGCGGCTTGGCGCATTCGACGAAGACGGCATGCCGAGAAACACCGAAACCGGCCCCTGAGCTGCCGCTCGCCGCAGCCGGCGCCTGCGTGGTGCAGAATCGGCGCTCTGATCTGACCTCAGCGAAACCCTCATGTCCTCCAGCGGTTATTCGCTACGTGCCCATGCAGTCGAGAGCTTGACCCAGATCAAGCGGCCGGACGTGCCGCTGCAGGTGGTATTGCGCAATACCGCCGCGGTGATACTGCCACTGGGCATCGGGCTGGCGGCGGGACATCCGGCGGTGGGGCTCGCGGTGGGCGCCGGTGCACTGGATACGATGTTCTCCGATCAGCCCGGACCGTATCGCCAGCGCATGCGCCAGCTGCTGCTGGCCTCGCTGGCCGCGGGGCTGGCCTCGCTGTGGGGTTTCCTGATCGGTGGCCAGTTGCTGCCGATGCTGCTGGCCACCGCCGCGTGTGGTTTCTTCGGCGGTTTGCTGGTGGTGTTCGGCACCGACACCGCACGGGTCGGCATGACCAGCATGATCCTGCTGGTGATCACCGCATCGACGCCGAGTTCGCTGAGCGGGGCATTCAGCGGCGCCGCCCTGATCTTCAGCGGCGGCCTGCTGCTCACCCTGTTCTCGCTGGCGGCGTGGCCCTGGGGACGCTATCTGCCCGAGCGACAGGCGCTGGCCAATGTCTATGCCGGCCTGGCTGTCCTCGCCCGGCAGCCGGCGCATGACGATGCCGAGGTGCCGGCATTGACCGAAGCGATGACCACGCTGCAGCAGACCCTGCTTGGCCGGCATCGCGCTCACGGCCGGGCGATGGAGGCGTTCGGGGTGCTGCTTGAGCTGGCCGAACGCGTCCGGCTGGAGCTCACCGCGATGACCGAACTGCATGCCAACCCGACCATCCACGCGATGTTCCGCGACGATGCCGCGCGCGTGCTGGCCGCGATCGCCGCGGCACTGGAACAAGGCGAATCGCCCGAGCAGGCCGCCCACGCACTGCAAACCTTGCAGGCCAGCGAGCGCGCGCTGCTCGATGGCAGCAGCAGCAAGGATGGGCTGACCGCGCATATCCATGCCTTGTCCGGCCAGCTGGCCGCTGCCGTACGCAATGCCGACTGGGCCGGCAGCCGTGGCGAGCTGCGCGCCAGTGCAGCGGAAACCCGCCTGCCCAAGGCATTGCGCAGCAGTTCCGCGCTGGCCACGCTGCGCGCCAGCCTCACGCCGCGCTCGGTGGCGTTCCGGCACGCGGTGCGCACCGCGGTCTGTCTCAGCGCGGCGTTGTGGATCTCGCGCCAGTTGCAGTTGCCGCACGGCTACTGGCTGCCGATGACGGCGGCGATCGTGCTGCGGCCCGATTTTGCAGCCACGTTCAATTTTGGCCTGCTGCGCGTGCTCGGCACCGTGCTCGGCCTGCTACTCACCACCGTGCTGCTGCACATCACACCGGACGAACCGTGGGCGCATCTGGCACTGATGGCCGTGCTGTGCATGGCGTTCCGTTACCTGGCCACCGCGCACTACGGCATCGCCGTGGCGGCGCTGACCGGCACCGTGGTGATCCTGCTTTCGTTCGAGGGTGTCAATCCGGGAGCAGCGGTATCGGACCGGGTGCTCAACACCGCGCTCGGCTGCGGCATGGCGTTGCTCGCCTACGTGGCATGGCCAACCTGGGAGCGGGGCCGCGCACGCGCTGCGCTGGCGGTGATGCTGGATGCCTATGCCAGTTACCTGCGCGCACTGGCACGGCCCGATCAGCGCAACGCCCATCGCGACGCGCGCACCGCCGCGCGTACCGCGCGCATCAACGCGCAGGCCTCGATCGACCGCATGCGCACCGAACCGGCCACCCCACCGGAACTGCTGGCACTGGCGCGCGCCCTGTTCGCCAACGGCAACCGGCTGGCGCGCACCGCGATGACCCTGGAAGCAATGATCGATGACATCGCCGGCCTGCCCGCCCAAGCCGAGATCAGCCGCTTCGCCGAACATGCGGCGGACGCCCTGCAGAAGATCGCCGCCGCCCTGCGCGAGCAGCGCACCATCGACGCCCTGCCTGACCTGCGCAACCTGCAACGCACGCTGGTTGCCCTGCTGCAGGATGCCCCCGACCGCAGCGCCAGCGAGTTGCTGGCACGGATCAGCGACCGGCTGGTCGACAACATCAATACGCTGGCCTATGTGATGAACCGCGGCCAGCCGGAAGCCGCAGCCGCCGCGGTGCAACCCGGGGTGTGAACCCGCAGCGTCAGCGTGCAACCTCGGCGCGACGCGGCGGCGCGGAGGTTTTACACTGCACAGATGCTCAAGATCGATACCCATGCGCACATCCTGCCCCGTGACTGGCCGAACCTGGCGGCCAAGTACGGCGACGACCGCTTTCCGGTGATGACGCATACCGACGGCCGCCATCGCATCTACAAGGACAGCAAGTTCTTCCGCGAGGTGTGGGACTCGGCGTTCGACCCGCAAACGCGCATCGACGACTACGCCCGCTTCGGCGTCGGCGTGCAGGTGATCTCCACCGTGCCGGTGCTGTTCTCGTACTGGGCGCCGGGCCATCAGGCGCTGGAGCTGCATCGCCATCTGAACAACCACATGGCCGGCCTGTGCCGCGATTATCCGCGCCACTACGCCGGGATCGGCACCGTGCCCTTGCAGGCGCCGGAGCTGGCGATCCGCGAGCTGGAGCGCTGCATCGACGAGCTCGGCCTGCAGGGCGTGCAGGTCGGTTCGCATTGCGGTGACTGGAACCTGGATGCGCCGGAACTGTTCCCGTTCTTCGAGGCCGCCGCTGATCTCGGCGCCGCGGTGCTGGTGCATCCGTGGGACATGATGGGCACGCCGAGCATGCCGAAGTACTGGATGCCATGGCTGGTCGGCATGCCGGCCGAGCAGTCGCGCGCCGCCTGCTGCCTGGCGTTCGGCGGCGTGCTGGAGCGGCTGCCGAAACTGCGCGTGATGCTGGCGCATGGCGGCGGCAGTTTCCCGTGGACGATCGGCCGCATCGAGCACGGCTTCAAGATGCGTCCGGATCTGGTCGCCACCGACAACCCGCGCAATCCGCGCGACTACCTCAAGCGCTTCTACTTCGACTCCTGCGTGCACGATGAACAGGCGTTGCGCTATCTGCTGGATGTGACGGGCGTCGAGCAGGTGATGCTCGGCACCGATTATCCTTTCCCGCTGGGCGAGCAAGAGCCCGGCAGCGGCATCGAGGCACTGAAACTGGGCGAGGTCGAGCGCGCCCGACTGTTTCATGGCACCGCGCTGGAATGGCTGGGGCTACCCAGGCACCGCTTCGTCCCCGACATCATCCCTCTGGAGTCAGCATGAGTTTCCTGCGCAGCACCACGTCGATCGCCGTCGCCCTGATGGCTACCCTGCTGCTGGCCAGCGCCGTTCACGCCACCGACGTCAGCATGGCCAACGGCAGCGTCACCTTCAGCACGCCGGACAACTGGCTCGGCATCATGGAAACCCAGGGCGATCCGGAGTCGCGCGTCTTCCAGGTGCCCGACCCGTCGCCTACCGGCAAGAACAACCTTGCCCGCGTCAGCGTGACGGTCAAGCAGACTGCCGACGTCAACGGTTTCCAGCAGTACATGGGCGACGCTACCGCCAAGGCGATGTCACTGCCCGGTTACAAGGCCGCCGCGGTGCCGCCGGGCCCGAACAGTTATACCTACACCGCGCAGGAAAACGGTGCCCAGTTCAGCTACACCGAGCACTACTGGATGAAGGATGGCCATGCGATCCAGCTGCGCTGCATGCGTCCCACCCAGAGCGATGCCGGCGCTGCCTGGAAGGCCGCGTTCGACAAGGGCTGCGAGGCGATCGCTGCGCGCCTGAAATAATTCCCCGCTCGCCTGCGCTGCCGTTCCGAATGAGATCGCCCGATGTCGCCAACCTTTGAAGCCAACCTCGACTGGGCGCAGGCTCAGGACGCCGCCGATCCATTGCGCGCGTTTCGCGACGAATTCCTGATCCCGCCGCACGCAGGCCACGACGGCGCGCGGGCCGACAGCGCGCCGGTCGACAGCCGGCCGGTCGACAGCGTGTACTTCTGCGGCAACTCGCTGGGCCTGCAGCCACGCGCGGTGCGCGAGGCGGTCAACGCCGAACTGGATTACTGGGGCGAGCTGGGCGTGGAAGGCCACTTCAAGGGCCGCCTGCCGTGGATGGATTACCACGAATTCGTGCGTGACGATCTCGCCGCGGTGATCGGCGCGCAGCCGTCCGAAGTGGTGGCGATGAATACGCTGGGCGTGAACCTGCACCTGATGATGGTGAGCTTCTATCGCCCGACCAAAGAGCGCCCGGCGATCCTGATCGAGGCCGGCGCGTTTCCCACCGACCGTTACGCGGTGGAATCACAGGTCCGCTTCCATGGGTTCGATCCAGCGACCGCCCTGATCGAACTGCAGGCCGACCAGGCGAACGGCGTGATCTCGCTTGCCGCGATCGAGCGCGCACTGGCCGAACACGGCTCGCGCATCGCGCTGGTGATGCTGCCCGGCGTGCAGTACCGCAACGGCCAGGCGTTCGACCTCAAGGCGATCACGAAACTTGGACACCGGCACGGCTGCGTGGTCGGCTTCGACCTCGCCCACGCGGTCGGCAACCTGCCGCTGCAACTGCACGACAGCGGTGCGGATTTTGCGATCTGGTGCAGCTACAAATATCTCAACAGCGGTCCCGGTGCGGTCGGCGGTGCGTTCGTGCACGAGCGTCACGCCAAGGCTGTGCTGCCGCGCTTCGCCGGCTGGTGGGGGCATGACAAGACCACCCGCTTCCAGATGGGTCCCGAGTTCATGCCCACACTCGGTGCCGATGGCTGGCAGCTGTCCAATCCGCCGATCCTGGCGCTGGCGCCGCTGCGCGTATCGCTGCAGATCTTCCGTCGCGCCGGCATGCCGGCGTTACGCGCGAAATCGCTGCTGCTCACCGGCTATCTGGAATGGCTGGTGCAAACCCAGCTGGCCGACGTGCTGGAAGTCGTAACACCAACCGATCCGCAGCGTCGCGGCGCGCAACTGTCGATCCGCGTGACCGGCGGCCGTGAGCGCGGCCGCGCGCTGTTCGAGTACCTGATGGAACACGGCATCATCGGTGATTGGCGCGAACCCGACGTGATCCGCATCTCGCCCGCGCCGCTGTACAACCGCTTTGCCGATTGCCTGGCGTTTGCCGAGTCGGTGCGGGCGTGGAGCCAAGCTGGTTGATGAAAGACCGGCTATTTCATGGAATGACCGCACCCAAAGCGATGTCCACCTGGCCGAGCGGACATTCGATCACTGCAACACTCGGTTCAACCATCCAGTTGCTTCAGGCGACAATTCAACTGATCCAGCCTTAAATCGTGACCAGCGCCGGGCGACAAGCGCGCGGCAAGACTGGCCTCGGGAGTGCGCCCGTGCCCCGTCGTGCCGACCGCTTCGGCGGCCGCGCGGTAAGCATCGCGGAACGGCACACCGGCGGCGGCCTGCTCGATCGCCACGTCGGTGGCGTACATCGCCGGCTCGATCGCGGCACGCATGGCATCCTCGTTCCACTGCAGTCGTGCCAGCAGATCCGGCACCAGTTCCAGCGCACCCAAGCCGTGGCGGCAACCATGGAACAGCGAGCCCTTGGAGAACTGCAGGTCGCGCTGGTAGCCGGATGGCAGCGATAGCAGCTGCTCGATCTCGGTGCGCGCGGCGGCCACACTGGCGTAGCTGGCGCGCAGCAATTCGACCACGTCCGGATTGCGCTTGTTCGGCATGATCGAGCTGCCGGTGGTGTATTCGTCCGGCAACGTCACGAAGTTGAATTCGGCCGTAGTGAACAGCGACAGATCCCACGCCAGCCGGCGCAGGTCGAGCAACGCGCTGGCGATGGCTTCCAGCACCGCCATCTCGAACTTGCCGCGCGACAGCTGCGCATAGATCGGCGAAATCTGCATGCGCGAGAAGCCGAGTGCCTGGGTGGTGTGCTCGCGGTCCAGCTTGAGATTGACGCCGTAGCCCGCGGCGGTGCCGAGCGGGTTCGCATCGATCCACGTTGTGGTCTGCTGCGCGCGCAGCGCGTTGTCGATGAAACCCTCGGCGAAGCCGGCAAACCACATTGCCGTGGACGACACCACGGCGCGCTGCAGATGCGTATAGCCGGGCAGCGGCAGCGCCGGCTGTGCGGCACGATCGAGACAAACCTGGGCGATCGCGCGGCAATGTGTCTGCAGGATGGCGAGCTGGTCCTTCAGCCATAGGCGGGTGGCGACCAGGATCTGATCGTTGCGGCTACGCCCGGTGTGCACACGACGGCCGGCATCGCCGAGCCGCTCGGTGAGCCGCGCCTCGATCGCCGAGTGGCCGTCCTCGTAGTGCTCATCGAGCACGAAGGTTCCTGCGCTGAAATCTGTCGCCAGCACATCCAGCTCGCGTTTCAGCGCCACCGCTTCGTCGGCACTGACCACGCCGATATTCGCCAGTCCTTCCACATGCGCCTTGCTGGCGGTGATGTCATGCAGGAAAAATTCGCGATCCAGCAACACATCGTCGCCGGCAAGGAACTTCATGATCTTCGCGTCGATCTGCACGCCGGATTTTTGCCATAGCGGCTGGGTCATGTTGGTGTCCTGAAGAATGGTCGGGCTGCATTTTTTGTGGGAGCGGCTTTAGCCGCGATGCTTTTGCTTTTGTAACCTGGATGAAGAGCATCGCGGCTAAAGCCGCTCCCACAAATTCGTCAGCTACAACGGAATCGCGGTGTATTCGTCCACGCCGATCGCGCGGTTGATGTTCTGCATGGCCTGGGTGGCCGCGCCCTTCAGCAGGTTGTCCAGTGTCGCCACGATCACCACGCGCTTGCCGTCGGTGGAGAGCGCAAAGCCGCCGATCTCGGCATGATGGCGATGGACGATGCGGCTGACCCACGGTGCCTCGTCAGTCACGCTGACCAGCTTCTCGTTCTCGTACGCATGGCGGAACCGCGCCACGACTTCCTCGCGCTTCAGCGGACGGCTGAGATACAGATTGGTGGTGACGGTGAGGCCGCGGAAATGCGGCGCCACGTGCGGCATGAACTCCACCGGCACGCCGAGCCGGAATGACGCCTCCTTCTCGTGCATGTGGCCGGTGAGCGCGTACGGCATCAGGTTGTCGCGCAGCTTGTCCGGATCGTTCTTGTCCGACGGCGTGGTGCCCGCACCGGAATAACCGGACACGCCGAAACACACCGGTGGCGCCGCGAGCAGGTCCTTCAGCGGTACGATCGACAGTTGCATCGCGGTGGCATAGCAGCCGGGATTGCTGATGCGTCGCTCGCCACGCCACTTGTCGCGCGTCAACTCGGGCAGACCGTAATACCAATGCGCGTCGAAGCGGTAATCGGCGGAGAGATCCACGATCAGCGGATCAACACCCGCCGCATCGAACGCCGCGACACAGACTTCGGCCTTGCCGTTGGGCAGCGCCAGAATCACCACATCGGCACCCAGCTTCGGCAGATCCTCGTGCGCGGGCGCGCTGTAGCACAGCTCGCCACGGTACTCGGACACATGCGCGTCGACGCGCTGGCCGTCCAGCTCGCGCGAGGAGACGAAGGCCAGCTCCAGCGCCGGATGCGCCGCGATCAAGCGGATCAGCTCCGCGCCGGTATGCCCGCGTGCGCCAACGATGCCGATGCTCTTCCTGTTCGTGCTCATGCTTCAGTCCGTCAAGGTCGGCTGCCGCTGTGCGCAATGCGCGACGCAGCGGGCGATGGTGTCGAAATCGTGGATGCCGTACCAGAACACCTTCCAGTGTGGCTGTTTGAGGCAACCATCGGACTCGGCGTAATAGAAAGGATTGACCGGGTTGCCGTGGCGCGAGCGCCAGAACAGCTGCGGATTTTCCTCGCGCATCACGTGCCATACCGCACGCCCCAAGCCCTCGCCCTGCGCGTCGTCGAGCACGGCGAACTTGTCCAGATACGGCAAACCGCCTTCTTCTGTGAGGATCATCGCGGTGCGGTAGTTCTCGCTGACGTAGATGCGTAGTGGTCGGCTGCGATCGAAATAATCCGGCACCAGGTTGCGGCCGAAACTCGATTCGATCAGCGTGCGCATCCGCGCCAGATCGATGCCATCCCACGAGTCGAACGTCAGCACTTTCTCGCCACGCCGCACCAGCGTGCCCGAACCCTTGTGGGTGAACAGTTCCTTGGCCAGTTCCGCCGGCCGGGTGATCGACACCGACGAGGTCAGCGGCAGGTCGGCCAGCAGGTCGGCGATCTGCTCCAGCTTCAGGCGCATGCCGCCGTTGATCCACGGCTGCGCCATCAGGTGCTGGTACTCGGTGGACAGGTTGATCGAGTCGATCAGCTTGCCCTGCTCGTCGAGCAGGCCGCCGGCGCCGGTGAGGAACACGATCTTGTACGGCTGCAGCACACGCACCAGCTCGTTGGCGGCGAAGTCGGCATTGATGTTGAGGATCTGCCCTTCGTCGGTCTCGCCGAGGCTGGCGATCACTGGGATCGAGCCGGCACGCAGGCTGGCCTCGATCGGCGCCAGGTTGATGCTGTCGACCTTGCCGACCATGCCGTAGGTGTCGCGATCCAGATAGCTGGCCATGAACACACCCGTCGCCACCGAGGTGGCGCGCGTGTCCATCGACTGCAGCGCCTCGACCAACTTCAGGTTCTGCTGCTGGAACACGCGCCGCACGATGCCGAGCGCCTTCGGCGAAGTCACCCGCAGGCCGCCCACGGTTTGCTTTTCGATGCCAGCCGCCGAAAGCTCTTCGTCCAGCTGCGGGCCGGCACCATGCAGCACGATCGGGGTAAGTCCGACCTGCTGCAGGAAGGTCAGCGACGAGGCGAGATCGGCCAGTTCGTCGCGCAGCACGGCGCCGCCCACCTTCACCACCGCGAAACGCTTGGCGTCGACTTCGGAGAAGCGCTTGAGGTACTGCTGGATTTCCTTCGCGCTGCCCATGCTCGAG